>NZ_JBFBBE010000168.1:0-16052 GCF_040682555.1 Streptomyces sp. NPDC051172 | reverse complement strand
CAACCCGCCACCGAACGCGTCACCTACACCCTCCAGCTCCACCCACTCACACCACGACCGCAGTCATCCTGAAACGATCAAGGAAGCGACGTTGCTTCAAGCCCTGGCACGGTCAGGAAGGCGCAGGAAGATGAAAGTCGTTCCAGAAACTCCTGATGCCCTAGACACTCGAATGAGTACGGGCTGTCAGGCCACCGTCGCCTACATTCGGACACAAACCGTTCGCCACCAGCGATGGTGACCGAGCTAAATCTCGTCATATCGACGTGTGAATGCAGGGCTTCAACTACGATAAGGGGATAGTTGCTGTCCTTGCCCAACTCGTACCAGCCTGCTGCTTCTCCGCCGCCAAAGTTGACGAGCAGATCAGTGGTGCTCGACGCGGGTTCCAGGCGAGGAATCGACTCGACGATTGGCCCCACAACGACGTGGTTGCTGCGCTGTTGAGACGCGTAGCCTGCCGATTCTGAACCAATGCTCCGCTGCGTGATCCGCAAGTCGAGATCGGAGACCCAGTCCGGCACCTCATCCCACCACCAGGAGAGGGGATCGAGCCAGACGACGGGCACGTCCAGTCTCTTGCCTTCTATGGCACTCGAGCGATCTACGCACGAGAGTAAGAGGTCGAAGTCACGAAGAGAACCTTCGCAGTACCGGCTGAAGTTCTCCCCGTCGGTATCTCGCTCCACGACGTCCTCCCAAAAGCTCGAACGCCTGGCAAGTTGGAAGGCTGTGCCATACCCGACGAATGTGAGCCGGTGGCCCTGCTGTGAAAGCCTCTCCGCAACGGTGACGAGCTTGCCGGCGGGACCGAAGGCGAAGTTCTCGGCTGTGGCAACGATGCGCGCCATCAGTGAGACCTCGGCGAGTTGATCCGATAGACGGTGTAGGTCTCGTACGGAAGGGGCAGGTGGGCGATGGCCGATGCGTTGAGACCGCACGCCTCGCTGTAGGCGATGACGTCGAGGATCCCCATGTCCTTGTGAGCATCGGTGGCGATCAGGTAGGCCCGTCCTTGGGCAGTCAGGTAGTCACCGACCTGCTCAAGGAACCGCTTGGAGTGAATGAGATCGGGGTCAAAGATCGCGGCTTCAATTGCGTTGGCCGGAACGCCAGGTAGAAGTGGGGGGTTCGCGATGACGACGTCATACCGCTCGGTCACCGGGTCAAAGAGGTCGCCCACCAGGGCAGTAACCCTGTCCGACACCTGCTGGCTCTCGGCGTTGGCCATCACGCAGCGAACCGCCTCGGGGGAGGTGTCGACGCAAACCACCTTGGCGGCGGCTCCCGCGGTCAGCAACCCCTGGTAGCCGGATCCGCTGAAGACATCGAGGACAGTCTCACCCGGGGCAACCCGAACGTGCTTCGCGAGGAACGCGCTGGTCTTGGTGTACGCAGGGCAGAACACTCCAGGGAAGATGGTGAGGTTCAGAGAGTTGATGGCGACTTCGAACGGAGCCTCGTGCGCCAAGTGCCGGTCCACCAGGCGACGTGCCGGCTCAAGATCGATGACAGTCGATGAGTTCATCATGGGTCCTTGCCTCAGCTCTCTCGTACAGCGGGGTCTTTGAGGATTACCTTCGCCAGGGAATCGGCGACAATTGCATGCCAAGTAGCAGTTGGGTGCTCGTCGAACCGGTAGAACATTGCATTGCTGTCGCTACGCCTGGAATTTCCCTCGCGGCTCATATCTATGCAGGGAACTCTGCTCGCCGCCAACAGTCCGGCCAGCTTCTGTCCAGTGGCCCGGTCGTACTTCCGGTCAGGAAGAGGTGGTACCACAACTATGAAATGGCGCCCAGCTGCTGCGACCAGTTCATGCATCGCCCTAATGAGGAGGACGGTTACTTGCCACTCTGTCCGCTCGACAACCCCCGGCAGAAGTGGCGGGTCGACTCTGGCTCCTTCTTGCCCAACGAGTCCAACATGGCGGAGCCCTTGACGGTCTAGATCAAACACAGGGTGGCTGGGCCCGTGTGGGTTTACCCATGAATTCAGGGCGATCCACTCCGATCGGCGCCAAGCTCGCATGAGTTGGTCCGGGACCCAAAAGTATGCAACGACGCCATCGTTCGCCAGGACCCGCATCAGGTCCACTCGATGGAGTAGCTGGAGATAGGCTTGAGTGGGCCCATAGCCCATGCATGCGTAATTGTGGACAGGTATGCCCTGTTGTCTGAACATTCGAGCGGCGAAAGTGTCATTGTCGTTGACCCCGTGCCCGAAAGTCCAAGAGCAGCCCAGGACCGCGAGATCTGCCGATTCACCGCGGTAGCCAGTTTCACGCCTGCCGGCCTCGTCGATTTTGTATCGTGCGCGAAACTCGAAGGAGGGGTGGATTGCCTCAGCTCCCTCAACGTGCGACCAGCCAAGTATGGAGTCCGGCTGGAACATTCCCAGACGCGGCTTTCTGAGACGCGTGTAAGGAATCCCATGCAGTGCGTTATTCAGGGCTCTTGAGCGCACCATGGGTGTGCGGGGTGCTATGAGTGAGAGCGCCTGATAGTACATGTCGAGAGGCCTCATGCTGCGTCACTCAGTCCAGGTCCGCGACAGGGGAGATGGTGATGTCGACGGCCGACTGTTTCTGGCGATCCAGAATGTTGTTTCCCATGCACAGATAGTCAATCTCTGTGCGTAGAAACGTCTTCATGGCATCTTCGGGGGTACAAACTATGGGTTCGCCCCTAACGTTGAACGATGTGTTCACTAGCACTGGGGTTCCTGTTATGTCGCCGAAGGCGCGAAGCAGGTCCCAAAACAATGGATGGGTGGCGCGGTCGACTGTCTGAAGGCGCGCCGAATGGTCAACATGAGTGATGGCCGGCAGAGTGCTGCGAATCTGTCCAACACGCTCCTCGGGCCTGACATTCTCGCCTGTGCTGGACAACGGCACCCGAAGGTCCTTCCTGACGGGTGCTACGAACAGCATGTAGGGCGAGTCGGCCGGAGCGTCGAAGTAGTCCTTCGCATCCTCAACAGGTACTGCGGGTGCGAACGGTCGGAACGATTCCCGGTTCTTCACTGCCAGATTGAGATGCCGCTGCAGATTCGGCGATCTCGGATCTCCGAGGATGGAACGACTACCGAGCGCCCGCGGGCCAAACTCCTGCCTTCCCTGGAACCAAGCGATGATCTTCCCCTCGGCAAGCAGCTCGGCTGCAGTGCGGATCAGATCATCTTCATCGACCTGGCTGTACTCGGCACCAATGCTGTCGAGGTAGCTGCGGATGGTCCCGTTGTCGAACGACGGGCCGAGGAGCGAACCTTGCATGGCGTCCTTCCCCGCGGGGCGACGTCGGTTTGCCAGCCGCTGGTGCCAAACGTACGAAGCAGCGCCGAGAGATCCGCCTGCATCGCTTGCCGCTGGCTGAACCCAGATCCCTTCAAAGCCGCTCTCGGCCTGAATCTTGCTGTTCGCAACGCAGTTGAGCGCACCACCTCCTGCCAGGCACAGGTTGGTTGCTCCTGTCGCAGATCGCGCGTAGCGAGTGATTCGAACGACCGCCTTCTCGAAGGTGGCCTGCGCTGACGCTGCAACATCGGCATAGAACTCGTCGATATCGGTCTCTTCAGAGCGGCGGGGACGGCCCAGCAGGTCTTCAAGCCGATCCGTTGACAACCGCTGGGAGGAAGGGTTCAGGAAGTCGAAGTAGTCCATATTCAGCCGGAATGCGCCATCGTGGTGTATCCGGATGATGTGGTCTTCGATCAGTGCGCTGTAGCGCGGCGTGCCGTAGGGGGCGAGGCCCATCAGCTTGTACTCGCCGCTGTTCACGCGAAAACCGCAATAGTGAGTGAAAGCTGAGTAGAACAGGCCAAGAGAGTGAGGGAACGCCTGTCGTCGCAGGGGCGTGAGCGTGTGATCTCGTCCAAGACTCACCGATGTCGTCGTGTACTCACCAACGCCATCAATGGTCACGACCGCGGCCTCATCGAAAGGGCTCGGGAAGAACGCAGAGGCTGCATGAGACAGATGATGTTCCACCGCGAGCACACGCCCAGAGCGCCGGCCTGGAGGGAACATCGCCCCGACATCGCGCCTGCTGCTGACGTTGAGCTGTGCCCAGAGGTCCGTTCCGCGAATCAGATCCTGCTGTCCGGTTGCTGCTGCTGAAGCCAACACCCTGCGCATCTTGAGCAACGGCAACTCGTAGTAGGCGAACCAGTCGATATCTGACCAATCGATGCCGGCGGACTGCAGGCACCACTGCGCAGCTTGCGCAGGGAAAGACTGGTCGTGCTTGCGCCGTGTGAAGGCCTCCTCCTGGGCAGCCGCGACGATTTCGCCATCGCGGATCAGGCAGGCGGCGCTGTCGTGGAAGTACGCAGATACTCCGAGTACGTTCATGGCCCTGTTCATGTCAGCGGGTAACTGGTCGTCGAGACACGGCCCTGAGCTACGTCGCGAATTGGCCTGCGCGCAAAAGGAACAGTCTCAATTTGTCGCGCTGCGGTCCAAGGCTCCCAGGCGGGCTCACAGGACCACTCCAGAGAGAGAGGAGGGACCGGTTCTTTGTTGAGATGGCGGTGTGCCTCGTTAGTCGCAATCCACTTCGCTACAAGCCGCTTGATTGCCCCGACTGCTTTCTGCATGAGCCCACCCTTGTCACGACGACGGGATGTCAATGAGCTGTCACCGATCGGATGCCAAGCGTGACGCACGGGCGAAGATTGAGCACATCACCGCTGTGATATGTCCATGCCCCGCCCGTGCCTGCTGCTTGTCACGGGGTGTGGGCTTGGTGGCAGAGAGGTCCGCTGGCCGCGCTGCGAACTGCGGGTCGTGCGACGGCCGTGTCGTCGGCGGCTGCCCTTCGCGTCGACAGGGCTTCGCTGGTGGGATCGTCGTTCGTGCGGATCTGGCGTCATTCCGTCACCTGGGTAGATCGCGACCGCTAGGTTCTCCTCAACTGCGGCGCTGAGCGAAACGACGGCCATCCTCAAACTTCCCGAGCGCACCACCAGCCGTCCATGCACAAAAGGGATCGTGGACTCCGGTCCACCTTGCCTGGGGAACGGGGCTGGGCATAGCGCAAAGGCAGGCAGCCGGCACGGGAGGCGGCAGACCTGGGTGCCTGAGCGACTTCCCGAGCCGCATCCCGTGCCCAGCGAGCGTCCCTATTCCAGATGCTTCGTCGACGCGATGTCGATGACCTCCAGGTCCTCCAACGTGGTGACCGCGCAGGAGGGAACTCCCTCGTCCAGCAACTCTGACGTCACTGCCTCATCGCCGAGCAGCGTCCGCAGCAGGTCCACAGTGACGCCCCCATGCGTGGTCACCGCGATCGGCCCCGGCTTGGAGGCGTAGTCGAGGAGAAACGCACGGAACTGGCCGCCAGCCTCGCGTGAGGAGACGCCGTTCCGCGGCACGTAGTCGCGGTCCCGCACGGACTTGGCCCAGTCGGCCATGAACTCCTCGAAGGACTGGCCCTCCTCCCAATTCGCCCGTTCCCGCAGTCGGGGATCTACCTGGAGTTCGAGCCCAGTCTCAGCGACAACTGCTTCCGCTGTTTCCCGAGCGCGCCGCAAGGGGCTGCTCACTACCGCACGCAGACCAAGCGAGCTGAGCCATTGAGCAGTCCGAGCAGCCTGAGATCGGCCGAGCGCGGTGAGCTGTTGATCACCGGGCTGCTGCACCTTCTCCGCATGCTGCACCACATAGAAGAGCGTCATGGCATCAAAGCCTGACGCATCGGCCGTATGCTCCACCAATCAGGACACGCCCAGTAGCCGTGTCGAGCGTGTCGCCCCGAGTGGCTCGGCAGGATGCGTGCGCTGATGACTGGCTGTGTCCTCACCATTTCCTGGCCGACGGGCTGCCCTCGCTGGGCGAGGCTTGGTGAAAAGGGCCGATGCTCCGGAGACCGTGCGGCACGCTTGCCTGTCTCGACTTCCCATGGGTCCCGTAAGGTCTGCTTCCATGCAGCGGCTGGTCATCTTCGATCTCGACAACACACTCCTTGATCGGCAAGGCCCCTTGGCGGATTGGATCACCACCTTCTGCGCGCAGTACGCCCTGGATGAGCATGCTCAGGACCGCCTGCTCCAACTGCTGGGGGAGCGCGCTTGCCCCGACACCTTCAAGGCGATCCGCTCAGAACATGACCTTGAGCCTGACCCCGAGAAGCTCTGGCGCGACTATTTCGCGTATATGGCTCGCTCGGTCACTTGCCCCCCTCATGTGCTCGAGGGCCTGTCCATGCTCCGACGCACCGGCTGGAAGGTCGTCGTCGCCACGAACGGCGGGACCGAGATCCAGACCGTCAAAGTGGCCAAGTCGGGGATCGCAGATCACGTTGATGCGGTGTGCACCTCTGAGGAAGTCGGCGAACGGAAGCCGGGTATCGCGATCTTCGAGAAGGCAGCTGCCGCTTGTGGAGCCGATCTCACGCTCGGCGGCTGGATGGTGGGCGACGGTGTGGACACCGATATCCGTGGCGGCGAAGCGGCAGGACTGCGCACCATCTGGATCAGCGGCAGCAGGCCATGGCCCGGAGGAGACAAAGCGCCGGATCACGTCACCGATGATGTAGGCCAAGCAATCGACCTCCTGCTCACCACGGCAGGCTGAGGACAGCGTGATGAGATCGCCAGTGATCACGGTTGGGCTCCTGCACCCCGGCAACATGGGCGCCGCCTTTGGTACCCAACTACGCAGGCACAACGTGAAGGTGCTGTGGTGCACGGACGGTCGCAGCAGCCGGTCTCGGGCCCGGGCCGAGAACGCCGGCCTCGAAGGCGTACAGAACCTCGCGCAGATGGTGGAGCGCGCCGATGTGCTGCTGTCCCTGTGCCCGCCTGCCTCCGCGGTGGATGTCGCACAACAGGTGGCTTCCTGCGGGTTCGACGGCCAGATGTACATCGAAGCGAATGCGATCACGCCACACCGTGTCAGGACCATCGCAGAACTGCTTCCCGGCACTGTTGTCGTCGACGGCGCAGTGGTCGGCTCCCCGCCCGTGAGCGGCAAGCAGCCCACGCTGTATCTGTCCGGAGACCCCCACGGTTGCACGCAGGCCACGGAACTGTTCAGCGGGACTGACGTGAAGACCAAAGTGCTGGGTACGGAGGTGGGAGCGGCCTCCGCTCTGAAGCTGGCGTACTCGAGCTACCAGAAGGCCTCGCGCGTCCTGGCGGCGCTCGCCTATGGTGTCGCCGATGCCAGGGGCGTTGCCGACGAACTCCTCGAGATCGCCCGGAAACGGGGCGGCAGCTACCTGACGGAGACCGCCTACATTCCCAAGACAGCATCCCGCGCCTGGCGCTGGGGTCCGGAACTCGACGATGCAGCAGCCCTGTTGCGGGAGGCCGGGCTGCCGGATGACCTAATGCGAGCAACCAGCCAAGTCCTCAGCCGGTGGTCGGAGGCGCGAGAGCGCGAGCTCACCATCGCCGAGGCTCTCTCGCTCCTGCACGCCGACCACGAGTGTGGGGAGCGCGAGGAAACGTAGGGGCTCGCGTAGTTCGCCAGCGGTCAAATGCCTCGGCGAATCAGAAGATGAATCTCTTGCGCCGCCTCTGCGGGGGAAACGGAGTCGGTGTCGAGCCGCAGGTCCCAAGTGAACGCGGGCGTGGCCTCGATGTCCCTGGCCGTAGCGTCCCAGGCGGCTAGACGGGCCTCAGTGTCGCTGTCACCGCGTTCTTTGGAACGGACCTCGGTGCTTTCCCGCGAACACCACAGCAACACACTGGTCCACGAGGCAGGAAATCCGTCCACCACCGCCTCAAGGCCCGCAACCTGCCCGAGATGCAGGATGGGAATGGACCCGTCCTGCATGGCCAGGGCAAGTCCCGGACGATCCACGAGGTACGTGTTGCCGTACCTGTCATTGCTATAGACGACGTCCCCGCGCTTCTCAAGCTCGGTGAGCTGATCGATGGAGCCCATCCGATAGCCATGGGTACGGCCACTACCGATCTTCAGACGCTCGAATGCGCCATAGATGTGGTTGAGTTCGCACAGTGCCGCGGTGATCGTGTCCTTCCCGGACGCGGGTGGACCGTACAACAGGATTCCCTGCTTCATGCGAATACCGTCCCGAATATTTGCCGAACCTGATCGGTCAGGGATATTGCCGCGCCGAGGCGGTTGTCGACCACCAAGTGCGGTACTGCTGGCCGTAGTTCCGGGTCCACCGTCGAGGCGTACTCGTCCCAGTTTTGCAACTTCCAGCTGTCGCGGGCTGCTGAGCGGAAGCTGATGTACTCGTGCATGGTTTCTATGTCGCACTGGATCCAGATGACCGCCACGGTCACGCCCCGCGCCTCGCAGCGGTTGATCAGCCGGCGCATCCACTGCACGTCGCTCACTTCAGCGACGAATGGTGCGGTGAGCACCGTGCTGATCGCGCAGTCGACGTTGGCATAGGCGGTCTCGAGCAAGCACTGGTACTCCAGGGGCCGCACTTTCTCCCGATATACCGGGGAGTGGCGGTCATTGGGGTCGCTGCCCATTTCGACCAGCAGACGCTCAACAAGCGGGCGGGTGATGGGGTCTTTGTCGAGGACCGGCCACCCGGTGAGCCGTGAAATGAACCGCGAGAACTCCGACTTCCCGCTTCCGGCGAATCCCCCCACCAACAAAAGCGTGGGCCGATTCGGGTCGCCGCCAGTGTGACGACGCTTCCACGCATCAATGATCCGCTGCTGAACTTGCTGACCGTTGCTTTTGGCGCCATCACCCGGCGCAATCTGCAGCACCGCGCGCTCGACGGCCAGGACGTGGTCACCGAGTGGCTCCACCTCCGCCGGGGTGAGCTTCAGCTGCGTCTGCTCACCCGGCAGGGCCTTGCGGAACCCCAACTCGGGTTCGGTGGAACGGTAGAGAAGGCAGTAGGCCCGGCGGTAGTGAGGGCCTGGGTAGACCTCGCCCTGCTCATGCTGCCACAGCGTCTGAAAGTTCGCCGCTGGCACCGTGAGTCCGGCAGCGCGCGCCACTTCACGTAGCCGCTCGCCGGCACCCTCAAGCGTCAAGCCATGTGCTTCGCGCATGGCACGAAGCTGGTCCGGACGCCACCCCGCACGCCTCTTCGCCACGACTACCGCCTGCCCACTACTCACCATGATCGGGACTCTAAGTCTGCCCCGAGCGAACTCATGTGTAAGCGGATGTTGAAAAGTCACGTCGTCCGATGATGAGCGCCTTCACCAAGCGCCAGTGATACTCCGCGACACCGATCGCAGATGTGATGGGACCCACACCGGCAGAGGACTGGCCGGAGCCACAGTTGAACACTCGGCAAGGGAGACGATCACAGTGTCGGGGCCGCGAACGACCGAGGTAGCCGAAGCCGCGTGGGGTATTCGCCGGTGTACCACCTGCGGGTGCCGCCTGAGCCGGTACAACAGCGACAAAGTCTGTTCCGGCTGCAACCGCAGCAGGACGGCATCGCATCCAGCACACCCCACTGTCCCGGCCCAAGTCTGGTCCCAAAGAGACGTGCAAGACGCCCTACTGCAGCGCGACTTCGGCAGGCTCTGTCAACTCGTACGCGAGCGCGGCCAACTCCGTCAGGAAGACATGGCTCTCCTGACGAGTCTTAGCCAGCCGTTCCTGTCGATGCTGGAGTCCGGGCAGCGGCGCCTGACCAACATCGACCGCATCATCGTGCTGCTGCACGGTCTGGACGTGCCCGCCGACCTCACAGGACCGATGCTCCTTCCTGCCCAGGCCGCATAGGCCATGGCTCCGCACCCAATGCCGGGCTCTTCCAGTAGTGGGCGCTCGCGAGTCACATACGGTCGGGTGCGTCGATCCCGAGAAGGCCAGGCCCATACTCAGCGTCCGAGCGGTGATGTCGCACAGATCCAGGCGGCTCTGCTTGACCTCACCCTCGGCGCGCACGACCGGGCACTTCTCGTGAAGCTTGTGAACGTCGAAGCCAACCCGTACAGGTATGTCGAGTGAGGTCGTTTTGGCCGTCAGCTCAACTGGCGTACAGACATGAGTAGATGGCGATGTTCATCGCGCACACTGTGATCGTCCTCCGCGACGCCGCTCAGCAACGCCCGCTGCCCAGGGCCCAGGAGTTCGAAGGCAACTTGAGGGGTGCTGAAAGAGGTGAGAGCTTCCAGCAGGTAAGCGGGATTGAACGCGACCGCCATGTCATCAGCGCCGCTCAAGGTGGCCGCGAGCTGCTGCGAAGCGACATCGTCCTCATACCCGGCCTGCAGCAGAACAGTGCCCTGGGCGGAAAAGTCGAGCCGGATAGGACTGTTCGGCTCCGCGACGACCGCGACACGGCGGACCGCGTCAGCAAGTGGCTCCCGCTGCGCGACCGCGACTGCCGGACCGTCCAGCGCGAACAGCGTGTCGTAGCGCGGCAGCCGTCCTTCCAACAGCCGCAGCGTTGTACGCATCCCAGCTCCCTCAAAGGCGATCAGACCGCTGCCCGAGCCTTTCAGCCCGACACGGATCGATCCGGATTTCGCAAGCGAACGGGAGACCTCGGTCAGCCTGCGGCCGGGCACTACTACGTCGACAGCCTCATACTCGGTTTCCTCCGGCTTCCAGGACAGCGTACGCACGGCATACCGGTATCGGTCCGAGGCAGCCAGCGTCATCGAATCGCCATCCAGCCGGACCTGGATCCCCGTGAGCGCCGGAAGCGTGTCGTCACGGCCCGCCGCGATCACCACCTGCCCGACGGCGGCCGCGAACTCGGCAGCATCCACCACTCCCCGCCAGGCCGGAAGCTCGGGCAGCGCCGGGTACTCCTGCGTGGGGAGCGTCGACAGCCCGAAGCGCGTCCCGCCCCCGTCCATCGTGAAGCGCGCACCTTCCAGCGCACACTGCACCATGGCATCGGGCAACACCTTGCAGATGTCGAGCAGTCTGCGCCCGAGCACGAGCACCTGGCCGGGAGTCGATGTCTCCGCCGCCACCTCGATGTCAGCCGACGCCTCGTAGTCGAAGCCCGATACGCGCAGCCGCCCCTCGCGGGCGTCCAGCAACAGTCCGCCCAGCACGGGCACGGGCGTACGGGCCGGCAGCGATCTGGCCGCCCATGCCACGGCATCTGCGAGTACGCCCCGCTCGATCCGGAACTCCATGTAGATCCCCTATCGCGTCGTACGCGGTGATCCGAGCACGCTATACGTTGCCACTGACAGCGCCCGGGCTGCCTGAATCCGAGGGGGTGCGGCTCGTTCAGCGTGAGGACTTCGTCCGGCGATGAGGACGTACGCTGGCCAGCTCATGCCTTGAACGGTGAGCTCACTGCTGGAGAGCCACACCCCCTGGCATGAACTCGTCTACGGAGTCAGGCGGTTCGGGCCACGGAACAGGAATGTGGCCTCGCGGATCGAGTCCAGTCCAAGCATCAGCATCAGCACCCGGCCCAGGCCCATTCCGAGGCCGCCATGTGGAGGGCAGCCGTACCGGAAAGCGTTCAGGTAGTCCTGCAGTGCCTCGGTGCTCATGCCCTTCTCCGCGGCCTGCTTGACCAGCACCTCGTAGCGGTGTTCGCGCTGAGCCCCGGTAGTGATCTCCAGGCCCTTCCACAGCAGGTCGAAACTCAGCGTCACGTCGGGCTGATGGGCTGGGCGCATGTGGTAGAAGGGCCGGACGCTCGTCGGGTAGTGCGTGATGAACGCGAACTCGTGCCCCGTCGTCCCGCGGATGTGCGCCGCGAGACGACGCTCGCCCTCAGGGTCCAGGTCTCCCTTCGCGGCCTCCGGGGCCCAGCCTGTGCCACGCAAGATCTCCTGGGCCTTGGCCATGGCGACCCGCGGGAACGGCACCACGGGCACCTGCACCTCGACCCCGAACACCGCACGGATCGCTTCCCCGTGCCGCTCAGCGACCTTGGCCAGACCGTGCGCGAGCATGCGCTCCTCGAACCGCATCACGTCCTCGACGTCCGTGATCCAGGCAAGCTCCACGTCGACGCCGGTGAACTCGGTCGCGTGCCGGGACGTGAACGACGGCTCGGCGCGGAAGACGGGGCCGATCTCAAAGACCCTGTCGATGCCGGCGGCGATGGCCATCTGCTTGTAGAACTGCGGTGACTGCGCCAGGTACGCGGACCGGCCGAAGTAGCCGACCTCGAACACCTCCGCGCCGGACTCCGACGCGGTACCCATCAGCTTGGGGGTGTGCATCTCGGTGCATCCCTGGCCGTACGCGTATTCGCGCAGGCCCTGCTCGAAGGTCGTCTGAACCGCGAACAGCAGCTGCGCCTGCGGGCGAAGCCGTACGTCAAGGAACCGCCAGTCCAGACGATGGTCCAGGCCGGTGTGCTCGTCGATCGGCAGAGACGCCTCAGCCTTGTTCAGGACCTCGACCCGATCGGGCACGACCTCCAGACCGCCGAGCTTCACGATCGGGTTGTCGACCACACTGCCGGTAATTCTGACCGCAGACTCGGCCGTGAGGGTCTCCAATGCCGCCTCGATCGCGTCGCCCGCGCCTGCACGGCGATGAGTCACCTGGACCAGGCCAGTGTGGTCGCGTACGACGAGGAATTGCATCCTGCGCTGAAGGCGGAGCGTGTTCACCCACCCGCAGACGGAGACGGTGTCGCCGACATGCTGTCGCAGCTCGGCGACCAAGACGCGGCTCATGGTGTGGATCATCTCGGCCCTCCAAGGGCGTCGTCATGATCCCTTGGGGGCGTGGGCGAGAAGGGGACTCGCGGTACCACCACGCCTTCACCGCCACCAAGAAGGGAGCGGCCTTTCCAGACCCGGTAACGGGGGCCAGCCGGCGGGACATCGGACCCACAGCAGAGGCCGTTCCTTCCCGCACTCGGGAGGGTCTTCGCCGTAGGGCGCGACACTGCCTTCACAGCTACCGGCAGCTCTCTCGGCCCGCGTGATCCTGCGGCTACTCGTCTCCTTCAACGCGTTGCACCCGAGGATACGGAGAGCCCGGAACGCCACACCAGCGATTTGTCCCTGACCGATAGCCGCACCGTCGCGGACACGGCCCGCGAGCTGCTGGCCGCCACAGAAAGCGTCGGCCGAGACGATCACAGAAATCCGTCGCGCAGACGGATGCGCTGCCCTCACCCTGAGGGAATGCCGAACAACATCACCCCGCGTCTCGAGTACAGCGCCACCGCCGTACGCCCGACCTGGGCCGCCCTTCCGCCACACATCCGTGGCCTCGTAACCCGACGCCTGGGCGGCACGGTGGAGGCGGGGCCGAGTGCCGGAAGCGGGTTCACCAGCGGCTTCGCTGCTGTGCTCCGCGGGGCCGATGGTCTGATGTTCGTCAAGGCCGTCAACGCCGGGGACAACGCAGTGGTCGCCGACTCCTACCGGCGCGAGGCCCTGATCAACCGAGCCCTGCCAGGCGGGGTGCCCGCGCCTCGCTTGCGGTGGGCCGAAGAGACGGAAGACGGGTGGGTCCTCCTCGGCTTCGACGCCATCCACGGCGGCCGTATGCCCGCCGATCCCTGGAAGGCCGACGAGCTTGCCTCAACCCTCGACGCCTACACCGTCACAGCCGAGGCGCTTGCCACGCCCACTCAGGCACTCCAGGCGGTCGGCCTCAAACCGATCGGCGACGGCAGCGACTTCTCCGACTGGCGTGATCTCGCAGGCGGCACCACCAGCCCAAACCTCCTGCCGACCTGGACGCCCACACACCGGCTGGACGACCTCGCCGAGCTCGAAACCCCCTGGCGCCAAGCCGTCGCTGGCAATGCAGCCCTCCACCACGATCTCCGCCAGGACAACATCCTGATCGCCACCAACGGTGCCGCATGGATCTGCGACTGGAACTGGCTCTGCATCGCCGCGAGTTGGTTCGACCTCACGCTTCTCCTCGCCACTGCACACGCTGACGGCCACGACGCCACCAGCCTCTTCAAGCACCACCCCACGGGCCGCGGAGTCGACGACGAGCAGCTCGATTCCGCACTCGCCGCCCTCTCAGGATTCTTCCTCGTCTCCGGAGCCCAGCCCCCAGCCGACTGGTCCCCGTACATCCGCCAGCACCAGACCTGGTGCGGCGAAGTCACCCTGCGCTGGCTCGCCGAACGCCGCGGCTGGGCAATCTGACCACGCAGGAAACGGAGGGGGCTTGTCGGCTCACAGGCGACAGGGCGGGCGGGTCCACAGCCGTCGAGACCATGGGTCCGGCGGAGCAGCTTCACCGTCCCCATGGCCATCAAGACTCTCGAGACACCCTGCCGTGGCGGAGACGGTGGTTAAGTTCCCACAACGCTGTACGGTTGGAATCCCAACGCACCGCCGACATTGCCCTGTTGAGGGAAAACCAGCTGTACTCGGTGTGCTCGCTGGACAGCACCAACTCCGATGCGTCGGCACGGACGCCGAACGCATGCTCAGGAACCACCAAAACCTCCGGCCCCCACGTGAACGCGCCAGTGACACTCTCCACTGGAATCGTCGCCTGCGCATTCAGTTCGATGAACTCGAAGTTGCCGGCCAGGCCTGCCTCTTCGGCGGCCTCTCGCCTGGCGGCCTGGAGCGGTGTTTCTCCCGCCTCACCACCACCAGCGACCCCTTGCCAGTAGGCGCCGTCCAGGCGACGGAACAAGGCGTAGAGCAGCCCTCCCTCAGTCTGCCAGTACGGCAGCACCAACACCTGGAACGCAGCGCGA
Source organism: Streptomyces sp. NPDC051172 (assembly GCF_040682555.1). Lineage (NCBI taxonomy): Bacteria > Bacillati > Actinomycetota > Actinomycetes > Kitasatosporales > Streptomycetaceae > Streptomyces > Streptomyces sp. NPDC051172. The sequence goes on along the minus strand of NZ_JBFBBE010000168.1, from coordinate 1,476 downwards.
CCCTGCACAGCTTCAGCCATCGCTCCACGGTAGAGCCGACGAGCCGCCTACGGTGCCGATCGGGGTCACCGCAGCCCGTCCCCGCCAGTCACGGAGTTCCACTGCGCCGATACCCGATCCACAGTCGCCCGCCAGCAGGGGCCAGGACGTCTTCAACGACGCCAGCAAGGGCTTCGGACTGCCCGTTCAACGCCTCACGGACAGCGTGGTGCAGGCGCGCATTGAGGCCAGGTGCCGTGTCATCTAGGCGACGTGCCAGCCACTTCCCGCCACCACCCCATGACCCGCCGAGCGCCAGTGCCAGTTCGCTCGTCCGTCTCGCCAGCTCTGTCGCGATGAACAGCCGCTCACCCTGAGCGGTACACCCGGCGAGATCGTCCAGGAGATCCGTGATGCCATAACGGAAATCCTCGATCTCCTCCACTGTCGCCGCAGGCGGACCCGCTAGGGCCAGCTTCCTCGCTTCGGCAGCCACACTCGCGCCGAGCCCATCCACGTCGAAGAGCAACTCGCCGTCCGCGCACATCCACAGCAGCGGGGACCGGCGCTTGCGGATTTCCCGATCCACGAATTCGTGCCAGGACTCTTCGGTGTGCACGAAGAGCTCCACGGGCCAGTCACCGTACTGGAGGCTCTCTCTGTACGGAGCGGGCGTGCCGTGCAACAGCACCACGATGTCCAAGTCGGACAAGGGCGTGCGGTGTTCCGTCAGCACGCTGCCTCCGAGAAACGCTGCTCGGGCGGCAGGGTGCCGTTCCTCTACGACGGCGCGGGCGACGACGACCGGATCCATGCAGCCACTATCTGGCATCCAGAACGCGTCACGCATGTGGATTCTTCGATCACTCGGGCGAGCCGTCGTACGGCATCTCTCGCAACCCTCGCCGTGACTATCCACAGGCTGTGGATAGTTGTCGGCCTTCCTCGCGCTCGACTGCCCCACTGGGTGGGCAAGCTGTTGTCCGTTGCCTCTTGTGCCCATTGAACGCCCCGGTCCCAACCCAGGCACGCACCCTCCGAGTAGGCGCGTCGGGGCCGTCGGTCACCACCTGGTCCGGGAAACGAGAACGCGTTCACCATCGGAGTCTGGCGCACAACGGAACAGCGGTCAGCAGGCCGTGGTCCGCGGTGACCGGCTCGTCGGGCGCGGCCTCATCAACGATCAGTGCTGCACGGCGTTCCAGGGCGGACACGTTGGCCGAGTTGTCGACGGTGGCGACTCCGTTGACCGTGACCTTCAACGGCTCGGCGAGGAGTGCGGCGAGGCGCTCATGAATGACCTCCAGAGCTACCGCTCTGGCCGAGCGCAGTCGCTCGTAGCGGGCGGCGAGGTCGTCGGGGTCGGTTTCGGGGCCGAGCTGGGCTTGTAGCCAGCGCAGTACGTCGATGTTCACACAGGTCCTGATCCAAGAGAGGTGGGGGGGGGGAGACGGGACGCGAGTCCACCCCCCCCAAGGCTGTTGGGCGCGCGGGCCA
>NZ_JBFBBE010000167.1:0-16090 GCF_040682555.1 Streptomyces sp. NPDC051172 | reverse complement strand
GGCCGGTGTGCGAGCCCCTTCCCTGCGTACCTTCAGGCAGCCGCTTCGCTGTCCTCGGCCGGCTTGCGGTGACGGCCGTGAGGGGCCGTGTCACCGTCCTGGACCGAATTCGGGCCCCGGTGCCGACCGTGACCGGCGTCTTCCCGGGACTCGGCGGACAGCGGCTGCATGGTGCTTGTGTCGCTCATCGGAAGGATTCACCCCGTCAACATGATCTTTCAAACAGCCGGGCGAGTTTAACCGGCCACCCTCCTCGCGAATCCAGACGGGCACGCCCATCGGCACTATTTCGTTACAAGACGTCCCAAGGGCGCTTGCTGCAAGGGCACGGGACGCGGTGCGACGGGCTCCGGAGGATCCGGCTGTGCCGGCTCACCCCGTGCCGGATCCTCCGGGCCCGCGCCCCCCGATCCCCCTGCATCCCCCGATTCCCCCGTCTCCCCCGAGGGCGCCGCCACCTGCGCCACGCCGCACGGCACCTCGGCCGTGGCGTAGGGCAGGTGGAGCACCCCGTCCCTGGTCCAGGTCCCCGCGCCCGCCAACCACCCGTACGGCGCGGCGAGATGGTGCACCTGCCGCCGGTCCGGCCGCCAAAGGCCCACCCAGCTGCCGACCGGCCCGTCGATGCGCAGCGCCACCCCGCAGGACTCCGGCAGCAGCACCTGCCCCGGCTGGATGGCGAAGGGCGTGACGACACAGTCGGGCAGTCGCAGGCACTCCGGGAAGCGCACCGGCAGGGTGCTGCCCAGCACGCCCCAGCCGAGGCGCTCCTCGCCCGGCGAGGGCGCGTCGGAGCGGATCAGCAGCAGACCGCTGTCCGGGTCGGCGAGCAGCAGCCGGTCGTCGCTGCCCTCGGCGATCTGCAGCAGCGGCGAGACCTCGCCCGCCCGCTCCAGGTCGACCACGACCGCCTTGGTCCGGCCCCCGGTCTCCCGGTCGAGCGCCAGCAGCCGTCCCGTGCGGTCCAGCCACACCCCGCCCGAGCAGCGGCCGGGGATCTCCGCCACGTGCTCAGGCCCGAAGGCGCCGCCCGCCACCAGCCACACCGTGCTGGAGCGCCGGCCCACGGCGACGGCGTACGCCTTCTCGCCGCCCGGCACGGGCGGCAGCAGCCGCAGCCGGGCGCCCTCCTCCGGGCACTCCACCGCGCCGATCAGCAGCTCGCCGGTGCCCGGTCCGGTCGGGTACAGCAGCGAGAACAGGTGCCGTCCCGCCGCCCGCCGGTGGATGAGGACCCGCCCGTCACCCATCGGCTGCACCTCGGTGCCGGGCTCCTCGGGCTGGTTGCCGGGCAGGGGCACGGCGTACGGCTCGGGGCCGTCCAGCGTCCAGCGCTCCGGGAACCAGGAGTCGCCGGCCGGCGCGAGGCGGGCGGCGTAGGCGCCGTCCACGGTGATGGTGCAGCCGGATCGCGGGGCGCCGTCCTCGGGAGCAGCCTCGGGTTCGATCGCACACGCCGTCATGGTCTGGTCACCTCCGGCGACGAAGCTAGTTTTCGCACGCACACACGTGGGACCACGAGGCCCCTGCTTCACACATAAGGGTGGCGGGGGAACGATTCGCCTGAGGGAACGGGGGCGGGTGTGCTGAAGGGGCCGAGAGGTGAGTGCCGGGACAGAGATCCCCCTCCACCCGGCTACGGACATCGGTTCAGCGGCACAGATCAGCCAGGTAGCCTTTTGTCCGTGCCCCGTCTGTCTGAAGTCATCGCCGCGCTGGAGAACCTGTGGCCCGCCGAGCGGGCCGAGTCCTGGGACGCGGTCGGCACCGTCGTGGGCGACCCCGACCAGGAGGTCACCCGGGTGCTGTTCGCGGTCGACCCCGTGCAGGAGATCGTCGACGAGGCGGTGAAGCTGGGCGCCGACCTGCTGGTCACCCACCACCCGCTCTACCTTCGCGGTACGACGACGGTCGCGGCGACCCACTTCAAGGGCCGCGTCGTACACACCCTGATCAAGAACGACATCGCGCTGCACGTCGCCCACACCAACGCGGACACGGCCGACCCCGGTGTCAGCGATGCGTTGGCCGGTGCGCTGGACCTGCGCGTCGTACGCCCCCTGGTGCCGGACCCGGCCGATCCGTCCGGCCGCCGGGGCCTCGGCCGCATCTGCGAGCTGGACCACCCGCTGCCGCTGCGCGAGTTCGCCCAGCAGGCCGCCGCCCGGCTGCCCGCCACCGCGCAGGGCATCCGCGTCGCCGGCGACCCCGAGGCGCTCGTCCGCACGGTCGCGGTCAGCGGCGGCTCCGGCGACAGCCTCTTCGACCAGGTACGCGCGGCCGGTGTCGACGCCTTCCTCACCGCGGACCTGCGCCACCACCCGGCCTCCGAGGCCGTGCTCCAAAGCCCCCTCGCGCTGCTCGACGCGGCGCACTGGGCCACCGAATGGCCCTGGTGCGAGCTGGCCGCCACCCAGCTCGACGAGATCTCCGACCGCCACGGATGGGACCTCAGGGTCCATGTCTCCAAGACGGTCACCGACCCCTGGACGGCCCACGCGGCCTCCCCCGATCCGACTGCAGGAGCCCCCAACTGAACGCCGCGCCCGCCGACCAGATCCGACTCCTCGACGTCCAGGCCCTCGACGTACGCCTGCAGCAGCTCGCGCACAAGCGGAAGTCGCTGCCCGAGCACGCCGAGATCGAGTCGCTCACCAAGGACCTCACCCAGCTGCGCGACCTCCTGGTGGCCGCGCAGACCGAGCAGAGCGACACCGCCCGCGAGCAGACCAAGGCCGAGCAGGACGTGGACCAGGTGCGCCAGCGCGCCGCCCGCGACCAGAAGCGCCTGGACTCGGGCGCCGTCACCTCGCCCAAGGACCTGGAGAACCTCCAGCGCGAGATCGCCTCCCTCGCCAAGCGGCAGAGCGACCTCGAGGACGTCGTCCTGGAGGTCATGGAGCGCATCGAGTCCGTGCAGGAGCGGGTCGCCGAGCTCACCGAGCGCGTCTCCTCCGTCCAGTCGAGGATCGACGACGCGACCGCGCGCCGTGACGCCGCCTTCGAGGAGATCGACGGCGAGGTGGCGACGGTGACCAAGGAGCGCGAGGTCATCGCGGGCGCCATCCCCGCCGACCTGCTGAAGCTCTACGACAAGCTGCGCGAGCAGCAGGGCGGCATCGGCGCGGCCAAGCTGTACCAGCGCACCTGTCAGGGCTGCCGCCAGGAGCTGGCGATCACCGACATCAACGACATCCGCGCGGCCGCCCCCGACACCGTGGTGCGCTGTGAGAACTGCCGTCGCATCCTGGTGCGTACGGCCGAGTCCGGCCTGTAGGAGCCTGTACCGTGCGGGAGTTCATCGTCGAGGCCGACGGCGGTTCGCGGGGCAACCCGGGACCCGCGGGCTACGGATCCGTGGTGCTCGACGCGGCGACCGGGGAGACCCTCGTCGAGGCCGCGGAGTACATCGGCGTCGCGACCAACAACGTCGCCGAGTACCGGGGCCTGCTGGCGGGCCTGCGCGCCGCCCACGAACTGGACCCCTCGGCCAGGGTCCGCGTCCGTATGGACTCCAAGCTGGTCGTCGAGCAGATGTCGGGCCGCTGGAAGATCAAGCACCCGGACATGAAGCCGCTGGCGGCGGTGGCGGCCCGCGTTTTCCCGCCGGACCAGGTGACGTACGAGTGGATCCCGCGGGAGCAGAACAAGCACGCCGACCGCCTGGCCAACGAGGCGATGGACGCGGGCAAGCGCGGCGAGCAGTGGTCGCCGTCGGCATCGACGGCGGAGCTGGAGACGGCCGCCGAGAGGACCGCGGTCGCCGAGCCGGCCGCCGCCGACGTCCCGAAGGCCGAGGCCGATGTACGGGCCGCAACGGCCGTCGCCAGCCCTGGCTGGGCCCCCGCCGACCTGGGCGCGCCCGCGACCTTCGTGCTGCTGCGGCACGGTGAGACCCCGCTGACCCCGCAGAAGCGTTTCTCGGGCAGCAGCGGCACCAACCCCTCCCTGTCCGACGTCGGCCGGGAGCAGGCCGAGCGCGCCGGGGCCGCGCTGGCCCGGCGCGGCACCATCCAGGCGATCGTCGCGTCACCCCTCGCCCGCACCCGGGAGACCGCCGGCATCGTCGCCCGGCACCTCGGCCTGGAGGTGACCGTCGAGGACGAGATCCGGGAGACGGACTTCGGCGCCTGGGAGGGCCTCACCTTCGCCGAGGTCCGCGAGCGCTACCCCGACGACCTGAACACCTGGCTCGCCGACCCGCACGCCCAGCCCTCGGGCGGCGGCGAGAGCTTCGCGGCGACGGCGACCCGTATCGCGGCGGCCCGCGACAAGCTGGTCGCGGCCTACGCGGGCCGCACGGTCCTGCTCGTCTCGCACGTCACGCCGATCAAGACCTTCGTCCAACTTGCCCTGGGCGCACCGCCGGAGGCGCTGTTCCGCATGGAACTCTCGGCGGCCGCACTGTCCGCGGTGGCCTACTACGCGGACGGCAACGCGAGCGTACGGCTCTTCAACGACACGTCCCACCTGCGCTGAGCGCCCGGTTGGGAGCCCGGGTGAGCCCCGCCGCCTCGCGGGCCAGCGACTCGATCCGATCCCAGTCGCGGGCCGCGAGGGCATCGGCAGGGAGCATCCAAGTACCGCCCACACAGCCGACGTTGGGCAGCGCCAGGTAGTCGGGCGCGTTCGCCGGTCCGATGCCCCCGGTCGGACAGAACCGCGCCTGCGGCAGCGGCCCCGCCAGCGACTTCAGATACGCCGTGCCACCCGCGGCCTGCGCCGGGAAGAACTTCATCTCCCGCACCCCGCGCTCCAGCAGCGCCACCACCTCGGAGGTCGTCGACACTCCCGGGAGGAACGGCACCCCGGACGCCTTCATGGCCGCCAGCAGTACGTCCGTCCAGCCCGGGCTGACCAGGAACCGCGCCCCGGCGGCCACCGAGTCCTTCACCTGCTCCGGCGTGATCACGGTCCCTGCTCCGACCACCGCGTCGGGTACCGCTTCGGCGATCGCCCGGATCGCGTCCAGGGCGGCCGGCGTCCGCAGCGTCACCTCGATGGCGGGCAGTCCTCCCGCCACCAGCGCCCTCGCCAGCGGAACGGCGTCGGCGGCGTCAGAGAGGACGACGACGGGCACGACGGGGGCAAGGTCGAGGAGCGATGAGGCAGCCATGCCGTCATCGTGCCCGGGTCATGCAGCATGCGCAAAGCTCATTGCGCATGCTGCAACGGGTGCTTTGATTGCCATGGGTCAGTGGATCTCGTCCACCAACACGTCCAGCATCCACGGCTTCCCGGCCCCTGTCGGAGGCTCCACCTCCACCACGTAGCCGAGCTCGCTCAGCGTCTCCACCAGCTCTGCCGGGCCCTTGGGTGCCGCGCCCGCCGTCAGCAGGCTCCGTACGATCCGCCCCTTGGTCGCCTTGTTGAAGTGGCTGACCACCTTGCGTGTGGGCGCGTGCAGCACCCGTACGCTCGCCGTCCGCCCGGCGACCTCGCCCTTCGGCTTCCAGGCGGCCGCGTACGCGGAGGACCGCAGATCCAGCACCAGCCCTTCCCCGGCGGCCTCGGGCATCACCTCGGCCATCGGCGCGCGCCAGTACGCACCCAGCGCCCCGATCCCCGGCAGCTTCACGCCCGTCGAGCAGCGATAGGAGGGGATGCGGTCGTTGACGCGCACCGCACCCCACAACCCGGAGAACACGAGCAGGGAGCGCGCGGCCCGCCTCTTCGCGGCCGCATCCAGGGAGCCCAGGTCGAGCGCGTCGTACAGCACCCCCGTGTAGATCTCCCCGGCGGGCCGCGCCCCCGCGGTCCGCAACTCGGCGTTCTTCGCGACCTCGCCCCGCAGCCCCTCGCTCAGCCCGAGCACCTCGCGTGCCTTCTCCTCGTCCCCGGCACACAGCTCGACCAGTTCGCCGAGTACGGCCTCACGGGCGGGCGTGAGCCCCGGAAGCGACAGCGACTCCGTCTTCAGCGGTGCGCCACGGCCGGAGGACGCCTTGCCTTCGGAGGGAGGCAGCAGGACAAGCACGGAAGATCTCCTTCTGTTTGAGCTCCCGGACAGCGTACGGGGCCGGGTGTGCCTACCCTCGGCTGTATGCCCCGCCGCCACATCCGAGTGACCGGCGCCCCCGAAGCCCCCCTTCGGGCCGCCCTCACCGCGCTGCGCACCGAACTCGGCGTCCCCGAGAGCTACCCGCCCGCGGCGCTGGCAGAGGCCGAGCGATCAGCGAGGACCCCGGCCCTGCCGTCGTACGACGCGACGGACATCCCCTTCTTCACCATCGACCCGCCGACCTCCACCGACCTCGACCAGGCGATGCACCTGTCCCGCCAGGGCACCGGCTACCGGGTGCGGTACGCCATCGCGGACGTGGCCGCCTTCGTCGTGCCCGGGGCGGCGCTGGACGCGGAGACCCACCGGCGGGTGACGACCCTGTACTTCCCGGACGAGCGCATCCCGCTGCACCCGGCGCTGCTGAGCGAGGGCGCCGCGAGTCTGCTGCCCGGCCAGGTCCGCCCGGCCGTGCTCTGGACGCTCGACCTCGACGACGACGCCCGTACGCTCGCCGTCGACGTCCGCCGCGCCCTCGTCCGCAGCAGGGCCAAGCTCGACTACGCCGCCGTACAGAAGCAGATCGACGACAAGACGGCCGAGGAACCGCCGGCGCTGCTCAAGGAGATCGGGGAGGCGCGGGAGCGACTGGAGGTGGAACGGGGCGGGATCTCGCTGAACGTCCCCGAGCAGGAAGTCGTAGAGCGCGATCACGCATATGAACTGACCTACCGTGCCCCGCTCCCCGCCGACGGCTGGAACGCCCAGATCTCCCTGCTGACGGGGATGGCGGCGGCAGATCTCATGCTGGCGGCGGGCACCGGCGTCCTGCGCACGCTGCCCGCTGCCCGCTGCCCCCGATGGTGCCGTCGGCCGTCTGCGCCGCACCGCGCACGCCCTGCACATCGACTGGCCGCACCACGTCTCGTACGCCCAGCTCATCCGCTCCCTCGACCCGCACCGCCCGCACCACGCGGCCTTCCTCCAGGAGTGCACGACACTGCTGCGCGGCGCCGGCTACACCGTCTTCCGGGACGGCGCCCTCCCGCCCATCACCACACACGCCGCCGTGGCCGCCCCGTACGCCCACTGCACGGCGCCGCTGCGGCGCCTGGCCGACCGGTACGCGTCCGAGCTGTGCCTGGCGGCAGCGGCGGGCGAGCCCCCGCCCGACTGGGTACTGGCCGCTCTGGACGAGCTGCCGCACCAGATGGCCGAGGGCAGCCGACGCGCGGGCACGGTCGAGCGCGAGTGCGTCGACATCGTGGAGGCGGCGCTGCTGGCGGGCCGGGTGGGGGAGGTGTTCGACGGCTGCGTGGTGGACGTGGAGGAGCGTCAACCGGGCGTCGGCATCGTCCAGTTGGCGTCCCCGGCGGTCATCGGCCGCATCGAGGGCGAACACCTGCCGCTGGGGGAGCGGCTGCGGGTGCGCCTCACCCAGGCGGATCCGGCATCGGCGAAGGTGCGGTTCGCGCCTGCGTGAGAGTACGTCCGAGGGCCTGTACGAGTGTGTCGGCGTCGTCGGCGTGGAAGCGGACGAGGCGGCAGGGTCAAGCGGGCGGGTCGGCTCCTGACGACCATGGTGATCGTGTGCCACGATCGAGGGAACGGATCCCGATCTCTCGGACAGGTGATCTCCCGATGTCCCAGTCTGGCGAGCGACCGAAGGAGGGGCGTGACATGACTGCCATGGCCCACGAGCCGCTCACGCAGGAAGAGGTCCTGCTGGAGGGCTTTCTCGCCCTGGACACACCGGAGGGTTTCCGGGCCGAGTTGATCGAGGGGGAGATCGTTGTGACGCCGCCGCCGGACGGGGACCACGAGGACTACATCGAGCTGATTGTGAATCAGGTGTACAGGCGGTCCCGGACCGACATGCAGTTCTCCGGCAACAAGGGGCTGAAGCTGCGGGGCGGGGGCGGCTGCCCGAAGGACCACGTGATCCCGGACGGCACGTTCGCCCCCAGGAAGCTGCGGCTTTACCGGGGCGCCGACTCCTGGATGCCCTGCGAGGGCGTCACCATGGTTCTGGAGGTGACCTCGACCAAACCGAAGGCCGACCGAGAGGCCAAGCGGCGCTGCTACGCCCGAGGGGGGATCCCCCTCTACTTGCTCGTCGACCGGGACGCCTCCTCGATCACGCTGTTCAGCGACCCCGAGAAGGACGACTACCGCGAGCACTGCACTCGTCCCCTCGGGAAGCCGCTCACCCTCCCGGAGCCGTTCGCCTTCGATCTGGAGACGACGGACTTTCTCTGAGCCGCCGACGCCCTCGGCCACTGCGGGCTGCCCGCTTCCAGCGGCACGTCCACGCCCCGCACGCGCCCGCCGAGTACACCATCGGCGTCTGTGCCGGCGGCTCCGTGGCCGTCGACTACCGCGGTGGCCACGTCCGTACTGAGACTGACGTCGCGGCAGGGGCAAGCGGCGGCCGGCCGTCGTACATCTGGCACCCCTTGACGGCTAACGACGTTAGCCGTACCGTCATGGATATCAGGCTAACGGTGTTAGCCACTCGCTCCCCGTCTGGAGGCAGCCATGACCACGGTCACGACCACCACGCACCGCTCGGCCCTCCCCCTCGCCCGACGCGCCGCCTGGCTCGCGAACGCCCTTTTCTGGTCCGCCTTCGCGGTGCTGGAAGCCGTCAACCACGGCTGGCTCGCCGGCACCCTCGCCCTCGCCTTCTTCGTCCTGCCGGACCTGACCTTCCTGGTCGCCCTGGACGATGCGCCCAGGATGGCGAAGGGGCAGCTGGCCCCGCGCGCGGTGCCGTACTACAACGCGATGCACCGGGCCCTGGTCCCGCTGGCGCTGATCGTGGCGTACACAATCGGACCGGTCACCTGGGCCCCGGCCTTCGCGGCCCTGTGCGGCTGGCTCGCCCACATCTCGTACGATCGCGCCTTCGGCTACGGACTGCGCACCAAGGAGGGCTTCCAGCGTGGCTGACCGCCTCACCCCCCGCGCCCGCGAGATCGCGACGGAAGCCAGGATCCTCCTGGAGGAGTCCGGGCCGGCCGCACTCACCCTGCGGGCCCTCGCCGACCGTCTCGGCATCAAGGCCCCGTCCCTCTACAAGCACTTCCCCGACAAGCACGCCGTGGAGGTCGAGCTGATCGCGCAGATGCTGGAGGAGTCGGCGGCGGCCATGGAGTCGGCGGAGGAGCACGAGCCCGGCTCACTCCCCGCACTGGCGGAGGCGTACCGCACGTACGCGCTCGCCCACCCCCACCTCTACTGCCTCGCCACCGAACGCCCCCTGCCCCGCGCCGCCCTCCCCGCCGGCCTGGAGGACCGGGCCGCTATGCCGTTGATGCGGGCCTGCGGCGGCGACCTGGACACGGCACGTTCCGTCTGGGCGTTCGCCCACGGGATGGTGATCCTGGAGATCCACGGCAGGTTTCCGGACGACGCCGATCTGGCCGCGGCGTGGAAACGGGGCCTGAAGGCGTTCCAGCCTCAGTAAGGCGCAGGGGGTTGCGGTCTGGGCCGGCGGCTCCGAGGCCATCGACTACCGCGGCGGCCACGTCCGCACCGGCCCCACTCGGTCAGCCGCCGATTTTCACGGCAGGTCAAGCACCGACGGCAGCACCGAACCAGAGTTCCAGTGCCCGGCCGAGCGCGTCCCCGCCCTCGTCGTCCTCGTCCGCCGCCCAGGCGACGAAGCCGTCCGGCCGTACCAGCAGCCCCGTTAGCCCCGGCCGGTCGGCGCTGGCGAGAGTGCGGACCTCGACCCGGTCGCCGTATCCCTTGGCGCGGGCGCGGAGCTTGGGGTCGTCGGCGAGGTCCAGCAGCAGGGCGCGGCCGGTGTGCAGATGGTCGGCGAGGCGGGTGCCGTCGGAGAGTTCCAGGTCGGGGGCGCTGCGGCCGACGAGCGGATGGTCGCCGGGCAGGTCGTAGCGCTGCCAGACGCCGGAGATCTTCTTGGCGAAGAACGTGGTGCCGGTGACCGTCCGCGACAGCTCGGTGATCACCTCGCGCAGGGCGCGCGCATGCGACTCGGGCCGCATCAGGGCGATCTGAGCCCGCGTCCAGTCGAGCACCCAGGCGCCGATCGGATGCCGTTCGGCGGTGTACGAGTCGAGCAGCGCCTCGGGGGCCCGCCCGCGCACCACGGCCGCGAGCTTCCAGCCCAGATTCATCGCGTCCCCGATGCCGAGGTTCAGCCCCTGCCCGCCGAACGGCGAGTGCACATGCGCCGCATCGCCCGCCAGCAGCACCCGGCCCTTGCGATAGCTGCTCGCCTGACGGCAGTTGTCGGTGAACCGGGTCGCCGAGTGCACCGCGGTCACCGTGACCTCCACCCCGGTCACCCGGCGCAGGCTGCCCTCCAACTCCCGGGCGGTGATGGGGGATTGGCGGTCCGCGGGCGGCCCGTCGAACTCCACGGTGAGGATGCGTCCCGGCATCGGCCCGTGCACGTACGTCCCCACGTCCGTCGTGTTCCAGCCGGTCTTGAGTCCTTCGGCGCCGGTCATCTCCACGAGCGCCTGATATCCGGTGATCTCCGGGTCCGTCCCGGGAAAGTCGAACCCCGCGAGCTTGCGCACCCTGCTGCGCCCGCCGTCGCAGCCGACGAGCCAGGCGGCACGGATCTCCTCCGTCGCACCCGTCGCGCCCGCCGCGGCATCGGCTACGGCGACGACCACGTGGTCGTCGTACATCTCGAACCCGGTCAGCTCGACCCCGCGACGCACCTCCACCCCGAGCTCCTCCGCACGCCCGGCGAGGATCCGCTCCAGCGTGGCCTGCGGGACAAAACCGACCCGCTCGGCGGGACCCGCTCCGCCGAAGTCGGGGTCACTCTCGTCCAGCAGCTCGCCGTGCAGCCAGATACCGGCGAAGTGCCCGGCGAACCTGGGCGGCGGCAGCGCGTCCTCGTCCTCGCCCCGCGCCCGGCGGAACCTCCGGAACCCCTTCATCGCCTCCTCCTGCACCGCGGCCAGCGCGGGCAGTAACCCCCGCCGGTACAGCGCCTCGGCGGAGGGCAGATTGATCGCGCCCGCCTTGATCGTCTCGTCCACCTCGGCCAGCCGCTCCACGACCAGCACACGGGCCCCGCCGAGCCGCAGCTCACAGCCGAGCAGCAGGCCCACGGGCCCGGCGCCGGCCACCACAACGTCGTACATCTTCATGTCCACGCTCATGTTCATGCTCATATTCATGAGCATGAGTGTAGTCACTAAAATTTTTTGCTCGCTATAGTTTTCTCATGCCAGGTGAACGTGAAGACGAACGCACGGATGCGGAACTGCCGCTGCGCGAACGCAAGAAGAGGGAGACCCGGCAGCGGATCTCCGACATCGCGACCGGACTGTTCCAGGAGCGCGGCTTCGACGCGGTGACCGTGGCCGAGGTCGCCCGGGCAGCCGACGTGTCCGCCATGACCGTCTTCAACTACTTTCCGCGCAAGGAGGACCTCTACCTCGACCGCATCCCCGAGGCCGCAGCGACCTTCGCCGACGCCGTCCGCAGGCGCCGCCCCGACGAGACCCCGCTGGCCGCCCTGCGCCGCCTGGCACTCGAACTCCTCGACCAGGGACACCCGTTGGCCGGCGTGAACGACCGATTCCCGACCTTCTGGCGGGTCGTCATGGAGTCACCCGGCCTGCGGGCCCGCGCCCGTGAAGGCCTGGAGGAGGTGGAGAACGCCCTGACCGAGGCGCTCACGGAAGCATCCGTCACCAACCCACACCTGCTCGCGGCCCTGACCGTAGCCGCCTACCGCTCGGTCTACGTCACCACCGCCCGCCGCCTGCTCGCCGGAGAGCCGGCGGCCGAGCTGATCGACGACCACCGCGCACGCATCGAGGCGGTCTTCGACGTACTGGAGCGAATGGATCCATAGCGCCCCGTGCGGACCGGGGGCATGGAAACGGGCCGGAGTTTGTTGCACCCCGTACGCCGACGGAGACGTAGACCGAACGGATGGGGGCGCACGGTGAGCGAGCAGGCACTGTGGACCCGCGCGCGCCTAGGCCGCTGCGGCCCGCCCCTCGACCTGCTCACCGCCCGCTTCCAGCGGCACGTCTACGCCCCGCACGCGCACGCCGAGTACACCATCGGCGTCTGCGTCGGCGGCTCCGAGGTCATCGACTACCGCGGCGGCCACATCCGCACCGGCCCCGGCTCGATCATCGTCCTCGACCCCGGCGAGATGCACACCGGCGGCCCCGACACCCCCACCGACGGCTACGCCTACCGCGCTCTGTACGCCGACCCGGCCCTCCTCGCCGACGGCACCCTCAGCGGCCTCCCGCACTTCCGCGACCCCGTGATCGACGACCCCGAGCTGGTCACCGCCCTCCGCCTCGCCCACACCGAACTCAGCGCCTGCCCGGACCCCTTGGAGACGGAGTCCCGCCTCCCATGGCTGCTGACGGCCCTGGCCCGCCGCCACTCCACGGCCCGCTCGGCGCCGGACGCGGTGCCGGGCGCCGACCACATCGCTCTCGTGGTCCGCGACCGCCTGGCCGACGAACTACTGGACCCCCCGTCCCTGGCAGACCTCGCGACTGACCTGGACCTGTCCCGCTACCAACTCCTCCGAGCCTTCCGTACGACGATGGGGATACCGCCGTACGCGTGGCTGGCCCAGCACCGGGTGAGCCGGGCTCGGGGGCTGCTGGAGTCGGGCCTGCGGCCGGCGGAGGTGGCCACCCTGGTCGGCTTCGCGGACCAGGCCCACCTGACACGCTGGTTCCGCCGCGTGCTGGGGGTGACCCCGGCGGCGTACCGCAACAGCGTTCAAGACGCCAGGTAGTGGCTCGGCCGATCCTGTCCGCATGACTGCACGCGGCTGGTTCCTGTTCTCCCTGATGGGAGTCATCTGGGGCATCCCCTACCTGATGATCAAGGTGGCGGTGGACGCCCCCCTCACCCCGTCGATGGTGGTATTCACGCGCTGCGCACTCGGCGCACTCCTCCTGCTCCCCTTCGCGATACGGCAGGGCGGCCTGATCCGCACGGTCCGCACCCACTGGCTGCCGATGCTGGCCTTCGCGTGCATAGAGATCATCGGCCCGTGGTTCACGCTCACGGACGCGGAACGGCACCTGTCGAGCTCCACGGCCGGCCTGCTGATCGCGGGCGTGCCGATCGTGGGCGTGGTGCTGGCCCGCTTCTTCGGCGACACGGAGCGCCTGGGCGTACGGCGGATGACGGGCCTCGGACTGGGCCTGGCGGGCGTAGGCGTACTGACCGTCCCGCACCTGACCGGCGGCGACGCCCGCTCGCTCGGTGAGGTCATGCTGACGGTGCTGGGTTACTCGACGGCACCCTTGATCGCGGCACGCTGGCTGAAGGACGTCCCGACCCTGCAGCTGACGGCCCCGTGCCTGGCACTGGCGGCGGTCGTCTACGCAACACCGGCGGCGGCGACCTGGCCCTCGACCATCCCCTCCGCCTCGGTCCTGACGGCCCTGATCGGCCTGGGAGCGATCTGCACGGCACTCGCCTTCGTGGCCTTCCTGGAACTGATCAAGGAGGTCGGCCCGACCCGCGCGACGGTGTTCACGTACGTCAACCCGGCGGTGGCGGTAGCAGCGGGAGCCGTCTTCCTGAACGAGCGCTTCACTCTGGGCATCGGGATCGCCTTCACCCTGATCCTGGCGGGCTCGGTCCTGGCGACGGCGGCCTCCGGTCCGGCAAAGGGCGGACGCCCGGTAGCATGGTCGACACGGCAGACGAGCCGGGCGGACGGCCGCGTGGAGTCCCCTTGAGGGGCTTCCCGAGGAACGTCCGGGCTCCACAGGGCAGGGTGGTGGCTAACGGCCACCCGGGGTGACCCGCGGGACAGTGCCACAGAAAACAAACCGCCCAGCACTTCGGTGCTGGGTAAGGGTGAAACGGCGGTGTAAGAGACCACCAGTGCCCAGGGTGACCTGGGCAGCTAGGTAAACCCCACCCGGAGCAAGGTCAAAAGGGAGCGCCCCGGCGCTCCTGCGGAGGCGTTCGAGGGCTGCCCGCCCGAGCCCCCGGGTAGACCGCACGAGGCCGGTGGCAACACCGGCCCTAGATGGATGGCCGTCTCCCCGGCCGCCGCGAGGCGACCGGGTGACAGAACCCGGCGTATAGCCCGACTCGTCTGCCGCTGGGGTTCTGACCCGGCTTTCCGAAAGTCCCGCGGCAGGATGCCTGCGACTCGCACCAGCGCACACGGTTCCGGAGGGCGTTTAACTCTCAGACAGAGCAGCAGGTCCGAGGCACGTTCGGGATCGGGCGGATGCGATCTGTCCGCGGGTGGTCCACGGTTCCACAGCGGCGGCGTCAAACACACACATAGCGCTCGCCGTAACCACGAACGAGGAGTCCGCGTCACTGCCGGAGAATCTCCGACCTGCTCGGCGGCAACTCGGCGTCCTTCTCCTCCTCCATACCGTCGAGGAGTCGCCGAGCGAGGATGGCGAGCGTTTCTCCGTCCTGAGTGGCCCAGCGGGCCGTGCCCTGGTTCGCGACGGGGCGGCCTTCCCATTCGGCCAGCTCCCACATCCGTGCGATGAGACCGCTGGGCGAATACGCGACGCCGTCGGCGGCCCAGACGATGGGACGTGTCCGGCTGGTGTTGGTCCACTTCGCGAGTCCTCGGCGCGGATTCGCGGCGAGCCATGCGGCCAGCGCGTCTCTCTCAGGCTGCAGGTACAGGGCCAGGTGCAGGGGCGTCCCTTCCGCCAGAGCACCGCGGTCGATGATGACGTGTACCGCGTTAGGCCTGCGTCGCTTGCGCGGTTTGTTCTCCTGGCGCCGATACTTCGCGGCGGCGTCCTCGGTGGCACCGCCTTCGAGGGCCGCCAGGACCGCGGTCACGAGGTCGGCGGCCTGCTGAGGGTCGGCACACACGCGCTGGAGACTCGTTCGGGTACCCACCTCGTCGTCCAGGACCTGCACAAGTACTGGGACGATGTGCTTGACCAGCTCGGGCACCTGCTCCTTGGCCGTGGCGGCCCATGCGAGCGACTGGTCTGGTTCACCCATGCCGGCGTCCTGGGCCAGCAGTTGCCGGAACACCAGGTGGGTGATGAGGAACGTGCCGTCGTCGATGACGGCCGCCGCGCGTCCCTCGTACTGTTCGCGTTCCATACGCAGTGCCGTCCGCACCGCCCGGAGGACGCTCACGGCGTTCCAGGTCTCGTACACGCCGGGCACAGAGCGGAAGAGGGGGTCGTAGATACCGCTGCCGCCCCGTTCCCACAACGCGTCGGTGGTGCCGGACGCGACGAGCCGGGCCGCGAACCGGCTGCCGCTGTGGGCGCAGGCGAGCGCGCACGCGGCTTCCACCACGGAGCAGCCCTCGTCGTCCTGGGGTTCGAGTTCGCTGCGGCGCACGCTGTACACAAGGCCCAGTTCGGCGCGGAACTCCTTGATGAGTACCGCCTGGACGGGTTCGAGGGCGATCCGGTCGCGCTCGGTGATGTGGTTCTGCCGGTTGGTGGCCTGGGTGGTGCGGTTGGCGAATTCGGTGTCGCCGCCGGTGACGATGAACCGGACGGTGACCTGGGCGAGTCCGGACTCCTCGGACTGCTGGGCGGCGTCGATGACGGAACGTACGGTTTGTGCGCCGTTCACGACGCTTGCGCCCTTAGCTGTGAGGCGGACAGGGTGGCGCTCGGGGAACTTCTGCGACCCGGGCACCGCTTCCAGGGAGTCGCAAAGAACCGTGACTCCGTTGTTGAAGTACCAAAAGTGGGACGGCTCGCCGGTGAGCGTGTCCAGTAGTTCCTTGTTGATGGGGGTCAGCCCCAGCGGGTCGCGGATGTTGCGGACGAACAGCTCGTTGCCATGCTCGGTCCAGGTCGCGACCTCTTCGGCCTGCATGACGCCCTCGTAGGAGAGGTAGGGCGAGGGCACGCTGAACCAGGGGTGGAGCGTCGCCGTGAGCGTGACGGGTTCACTTTGCTGGTCCTTCAATACCAGAGCGTGGATGTCAGGCGCGTGCAGGAATTGGTGATCGACGTAGTCACCATGGGAGTTGAACTCGCCCTCGCCGTTCTTGATGCAAGGCCGGGAAGTTAAGGATCTTCTGGTCGGTGTCGAGCGTGTCGGGTCAGCAGGCGAGGGCGTAGGTGGCGGGGCCGGTCTTGTGGATCA
>NZ_JBFBBE010000166.1:0-16101 GCF_040682555.1 Streptomyces sp. NPDC051172 | reverse complement strand
CGGCGTGATCTTCCACGCGGACCGTGGCTCGCAATACACGTCAGCCGCGTTCGCGCAGGTCTGCGACGGTTTCGGGATCCGCAGGAGCATGGGCCGGGTCGGCTCGAGCTACGACGCCCTCGCCGAGTCGTTCTGGCAGGGACTCAAGAGAGAGACGATGCACCAGAGGATGTTCTCGACGGTGCGACAGGCGAGGCTGGAGATCTTCCAGTGGCTCACCTACTACAACGCCCGACGGCGCCACAGCGCCCTCAACTACCTCTCACCAGCCGAATTCGAACAGCAACAGCGGCGAGCACGTAAACTCACACTCGCAGCATGAACCCCCGTGTCCACACTCCGGGGGACGCCTCAGGGTCAGTGGCTGCCGACGTGGCATGGAGCTAATGGATTCTCTGCTGCTCCAGCCACCGGAGGACGTCGGTCTTCTTGTAGAGAATCTTGGCGTTTCTGCCACGCCCCAGCTTGTATCCCTTCAGTCCGAGCTTCGAAGCCTCTCTATAGACCCAGCTCGTGGACATGCTCAGCATCCCTGCTACCTCGGCCGTGTCGATGAGGATGGGATCCACCGGGCGACGATCAAAACGTGGGGCGACTCGGGTGGAGGCTTCGGCGGCAGTGTTCTGCGGTTTCAAGGTCAGGTTGCTCCTGGATACTCGGCCGGAGGTTGATCCGCGTCCCGGCTGGTTATTGGGTGGGCTCTGGCTCCCGTCGCGTGCCACCGCCAAGCGTCATCGCGCGGGCAGGACAATGATCAGAGGAATCGCCGGTTCGGGTAACCGGCGATCATCGGCTATGTTGCGCGCCGCTTGATCAAGTAAGCGACCTGACCTCCCCAGATTCCTTTCGACTGGGCCGGGCCATGAGCCGGGAGCGTTCTGTCGCGGACTTGATCATCCGGCCCGTGTCACGCTGCCTGACTCTTGGCGAGACGGGTGGACGCCTCGCTGTGGCGATGGTCACGAACGTCTTCGAAGCCCGTTGCGTAGGCTGGCGTCGGCCGCTCGTCGTTGGGCAGTGCAGGGGTCGGCGACGACTCCGAGCACCCCAGCGCCGCGATCTGATGAACTGTCAGGAAAGTCAGCAATCGGTCAGCATGAGTCCTGAAAAACCCAGGGAAAGCTGCCCGAACATGCGACTCGCTGTAAGGTGTGGAAATTGCCCTTGACCTGCAAGAACGCAGGCAGGGAGCCTACTTGCGGGAGTGCTCAGATGTTGCGCACCATGTTCCAGTCCAAGATCCACCGCGCCACCGTCACCCAGGCCGACCTGCACTACGTGGGATCGGTGACCATCGACTCCGATCTCCTCGACGCCGCCGACCTGCTGCCCGGTGAGCTCGTGCACATCGTCGACGTCACCAACGGCGCCCGCCTGGAGACGTACGTCATCGAGGGGGAACGCGGCTCCGGCGTGATCGGGATCAACGGGGCCGCCGCCCATCTCGTCCACCCCGGCGACCTGGTGATCATCATCAGCTACGCTCAGGTGACCGACGCCGAGGCGCGGGCGCTGGAACCCCGCGTCGTGCACGTGGACCGCGACAACCGCATCGTGGCCCTGGGCGCCGACCCGTCCGAGCCGGTACCGGGCTCGGACCAGGAGCGCAGCCCTCAGGCCGTACCGGCCTGATCCACACTCGGACCCCTCGAACCAGGAGCGTGCCCATGAGCGACATCGAGATCCGCGACGATCGGGCGGCGGGCCGCCTGGAGGCCGTCAGCGACGGTACGGACGGCGAAGTCGTCGGCCACATCGAGTACTTCGTCCTCGAATCTCCCGGGCGCGCCCTGGTCCCCGTCCACACGATCGTGGAACCGGCCCACGAGGGGAAGGGCATCGCGGGTTCGCTGGCGCGTGAGTTGTACGCCATCGCGGGGCGCGAGGGCGTCGTCGTCGCGCCGCTGTGCCCGTACGTCACCAAGTGGGCCGAACGCCATCCCGACGAGGCCCCGGCCGCCGACCCGGAGCTGCTGGGGGCGGCGAAGAAGTGGCTGGCGGCGCACCCCGGTCGCTTCTGAGCCCGCCCGTATCCCCGCTCACAAAGGCCTGCCAACCGCATGCTCGCGCTCCTGCACACCTCGCCCGCGCACATCCCCGTCTTCGAGGCCCTGCGCGACGAGGATCACGAAGGTCTGGAACTGCGGCACTTCGTCGACGAGGAGCTGCTGGCCCGGGCCCGCCACGAGGGGCCCGAGGCGGTGGCGGGCGAGGTGCGGGCCGCGCTGGACAGGGCGGTCGCCGAGGGTGCGCGGGCCGTTCTGTGCACCTGCTCGACCATCGGCGGCGTCGCGGAGGCGGCCACCCCCGGCGTGCCGGTGCTGCGCAGCGACCGTCCGATGGCGGCCGCCGCGGTGGCCGCCGGTTCGCGGATCGTCGTGCTCGCCAGCGTGGAGAGCACCTTCGGGCCGACAGCGGCCCTGATCGAGGAGGAGGCCCGTCGCGCCGGACGTCCCGTGGAGGTGCGGACCCGGCTCGTCGAGGGTGCCTGGGACCTTTTCACGGCGGGTGACGGCGAGGGCTGCGCCCGTCTCGTGGCAGCCGCGGCCGACGCGGTCACCGGCGCCGACGCGATCGTCCTCGCCCAGGGCTCCATGGCCCCGGCCCAGCAGCTGACGACCACGGCGGTCCCGGTACTGTCCAGCCCGCGCCCCGGCCTCGCGGCGGGCGCCCGGGCGGTACCCGCCGGGTAGGCCCACCTGGACGGCGTGCCGTCCTGCGGGCGGGTGAGTGCAAAGGCGGCCGTCGGGTACGCGGGGCAGTAGTCCAGAGCCGACGTCGACCGACTCGCCGGAGGACACCATGACCGATCCGCACCCCGACCCCGTACCACCGGGTCCCACACCTGGTCCGGGCCCCCAGCCCCCGGACCCGTACCCGTCGCCGGTCCCCAACCCCCAGCCACCGCCCGGCCCGGAGCCCACACCACCGGCACCACCCGGCCCGGAACCCACCCCGCCCGCGCCACCGGACCCGTCCCCGTCGCCGATCCCCCCGGGACCGGAACCGGTACCGAACCCGGAGCCGGGGCCACCGCTGACCTGACCCCGGCGACGGGCGAACGCTGCTGCAACAGCCGGCAGGGCCTCGACGCCCGCAGCCGGCAAGCAGCCGGATCACACAAGGACGGCGGGCGCCCGTTCGGACCGCCCGCCGCCTCGTACAGCAGCCCGCTACGCGTCGACCTCCGACCGGTCCCCGCCCCACAGCGTGTGGAACGAGCCGTCCCGGTCCGTGCGCCGGTACGTGTGCGCGCCGAAGAAGTCACGCTGGCCCTGCGTCAGCGCGGCCGGCAGCCGCTCCGCGCGCAGGGCGTCGTAGTAGGCGAGGGCCGCGGCGAAGCCGGGGGTCGGGACGCCCTGGCGGGTGGCGGCGACGACGACCTCGCGCCAGTCGTCCTGGGCGTCCGCGATCTCCTGCGCGAACGTCTCGTCGGACAGCAGGCTCGGCAGGTCGGCCCGGGTGTCGTACGCGGAGCGGATGCGGTCCAGGAAGGCCGCGCGGATGATGCAGCCGCCGCGCCAGATCGCGGAGACCGCGCCCAGGTCGATGTCCCAGTCGTACTCCTCGCGGGCGGCCGCGATCTCGTGGAAGCCCTGCGTGTACGACACGATCTTCGAGGCGTAGAGGGCCTGCTCCACGCGGTCCGCGAACGCCCCCGCCTCCGACTCGGACAGCGGCGAGGCCTTCGGGCCCGCGAGACCGCGGGAGGCCTCGCGCAGGGCCGCGTGACCCGACAGTGAGCGGGCGAAGACAGCCTCCGCGATGCCCGACACCGGAACGCCCAGGTCGAGGGCGATCTGGACGGTCCAGCGGCCGGTGCCCTTCTGCTCCGCCTGGTCCACCACCACGTCCACGAACGGCTTGCCGGTCGCCGCGTCCACATGGGACAGCACCTCGGCGGTGATCTCGATCAGGTAAGAGTCCAGGCGGCCCGTGTTCCAGGTGCGGAAGATCTCCGCGATCTGCGCGGGGGAGTATCCGGCCACATCGCGCAGCAGCTGGTACGCCTCGCCGATCAGCTGCATGTCGGCGTACTCGATGCCGTTGTGGACCATCTTCACGAAGTGCCCGGCGCCGTCGGGACCCACATGCGTCACGCAGGGCGCGCCGTCCTTCGCCTTCGCGGAGATCTTCTCCAGCATCGGGCCGAGCGAGTCGTACGACTCCTTGGGGCCGCCCGGCATGATGCTCGGCCCGTTGAGCGCGCCCTCCTCGCCGCCGGAGACGCCCATGCCGACGAAGTGGATGCCCTGCTCGCGCAGTTCGCGCTCCCGGCGGCGGGTGTCCGCGAAGTGCGCGTTGCCACCGTCGATGATCATGTCGCCGGGCTCCAGGAGCGGGGCGAACTCGTGGATCACCGCGTCGGTCGGGTCGCCCGCCTTGACCATGATGACCAGGCGCCGTGGCCGCTCCAGCGCCGCCACGAACTCCTTGGCGGTCTCCGCCGCGATGAAGTCGCCCTCGTGCCCGAACTCCTCGACCAGGGCGTTCGTACGCGCCACTGTGCGGTTGTGCAAGGCGACCGTGTAGCCGTTGCGCGCGAAGTTACGGGCGAGATTGCGGCCCATGACCGCGAGTCCCGTGACGCCGATCTGGGCTGAGTTGCTCATTCGGTTGGCTCCTAAAGGATCCGGTATCGGTGGTGCCGGTCGTGCACGTCAGTATCGTCCCGTCGACCATCCTGACTTGCCGCTACGCCGAGCGCATGTCCGGGGTGGCCGACTTTTCGCAGGCAGATACGCACGACGGGCCCCAGCCGCCTCAGCCGTACTGCAACTGGCGTGCATCACTGGTTGTTCAAGGGACAGGGCGGCCGATTGCCGTCTTGTCATGGCCTGTTCGGGGCGCTTACTTTTGGCCCTTCTGGCATATGTCGAGGGGGATCTTCATGGCCGTACGGGGCCGGCACCGCCGGTATCAGCCGAACAGGATCAACCGCGCCTCACTCACCGTCACGGTCGGCGGCGCCGGCATGGCGATCCCGCTGATCGGCACCGGCACCGCCCACGCGGCCGACGTGTCCACCTGGAACAAGGTCGCCGCCTGCGAGTCGACGAACAACTGGAGCATCAACACCGGCAACGGCTTCTACGGCGGGCTGCAGTTCACCCAGTCCACCTGGGAGTCCTACGGCGGCGCGAACTACGCGCGGCGCGCCGACCTGGCCACCAAGGGCCAGCAGATCGCCGTGGCGGAGAAGGTCCTGGAGGGGCAGGGGCCGCGTGCCTGGCCGGTGTGTTCGCAGCAGGCGGGGCTGACGCGGGGTGGTGGCAGCCCGGCGGTGCACCCGGCCTCCGCCGAAAAGAAGACCCCCGTGAAAACCTCCGTCGAGGACGTGAAGCCGCACTCCACACCCCAGTCCCGGGCCGGCACGGCCGAGATGTACACCGTGGTCCGAGGTGACTCCCTCTCCCGGATCGCCGAGACCGAGCACGTCCGGGGCGGCTGGCAGCGGCTGTACGCCGGGAACCGGAAGACCGTCGGTGCCGACCCCGACCTGATCCTTCCGGGGCAGCGGCTGAACCTGCGGGCGAAGGCGCCGGCCACGCACCACACAGGGTCGAAGTCCTCGGCGGAGAAGGCCTCTTCGGCCACCGAGGAGAAGACCACCACCGGCCACTTGCTGGTCGCTCCGGTGAGCGGCCCGATCGGCACGCCGTACCACGTGGCCGGGTCCTCCTGGTCGAAGGGCTACCACACCGGCGTCGACTTCCCCGTACCCACCGGCACGACCGTGAAGGCGGTCGCCGCGGGCCGGGTCGTCTCCGCCGGGTGGGGCGGCGCCTACGGCTACCAGGTGGTGATCCGGCACGCCGACGGCCGTTACAGCCAGTACGCCCATCTCTCGGCGATCTCCGTGAAGGCCGGGCAGGGCGTCGGCGGCGGGCAGCGGATAGGGCGCTCCGGGGCGACGGGCAACGCAACGGGCCCGCATCTGCACTTCGAGGTGCGGACGGGGCCCGGTTTCGGTACCGACATCGACCCTCTCGCGTATCTCAGGGCCGGTGGCGTCAGGATTTGACGGGTTCCCGGTGCCGGTCGGCGTCCGGTGACGGGACGTACGAGCCGCTGTAGAAGGGGCCGTAGAAGCAGTAGCGGGCCGGGCCCGGGGGCCGTTCGTCGTCGTAGGCCACCGCGAGAACGGTGGGGCCGACCTGGGCGGGGACGAGGATCTCCTCGCGGAGTGCGGCCACCGGCTGCTCGGGGATCGCGGCGAGGAGGTCCTCGACGGACTCCTCGATGGATTCCATGACGGGGATCGGCTCGGTGGTCGGCTCCGGCGCGGTCTCGGCGCCGGCGCGGGCGAGGCGCTCCGTCGTCAGCAGGATCAGGCCGCCGGCGGCGACCACGCCGCAGCTCAGGGCGAGCGCGGTGCCCGTGCTGCCGTAGCGGAAGGTTTCGCCGAACATCGTGATGCCGACCGCGGCCGCCACCACCGGGTTCACCACGGTCAGCGTGGCCAGCGGGGCGGCGAGTCCGGCGCCGCGGTAGGAGGCCTGGGAGAGCAGCATGCCGGCCGTGGCGAAGACGCCGATCACGGCCAGGGCGGGGATGTCGGCCGCGGAGACGCCGACGGTCCAGTCGACCGCGACGGTCTTCGTGAACACCGAGGACATCCCGAAGGCTATGCCGGACGCGGTCGCGAGCAGCATGCTGCGCACCGCAGGGTGCCGGTGGGCGGCCCGGCCCGCGATCATCAGGGCCACGACGACGCTGCCGGAGACCACGGCGACGGCGATCCGCTGGGCCGTGTCCAGGGACTGCGCGTCGGAGGAGCCGACCAGTGCCAGCAGACCGGCGAGGCCCACGGTCGCCATGATCGCGCCCCGCCAGGCGGTCGTCCCGGCCTTGCGGCCCACGAACAGGGCTGCCATCGGCAGCGCGAACACGATGGTCAGTGCGCCCAGCGGCTGCACCAGGCTCAGCGGGCCGTAGGCCAGCGCCACCACGTGCAGCAGTCCGCCGAGGCCGTTGAGCGCCACCGCGGCCCACCAGGTCGGCCGGCGCAGCGGCGCGTACTCCTGAACGGGCGAGGACACCGCAACGTACTCCTGCACGATCGCCCCGCCTGCGTAGGCGACGGCGGAGACGAGCGAGAGGAGGACGGACAACGCGAGGGCACTCATGAGTTGCTCCTCTGCGTGTGGCGGGGGCGCGGAGCCCTGCGCGGCGAACGGTCGGCCTTCATGCGAACACGATGCCTTGTCGATCTGTTCCCGTCGTCGTCCCAGAGCAGGCAATGGGTCCTACTGCCGATGGAGTACGAATCGGGCGCCGTCCTCCCCAGGGTGGGCGACACGGGGTGGACACCCCTCGGTGGGAACCCCTAGGGACCTTGGTACTACTGCTGTTCGTGGACCTCGATCAGGATCTTGCCGCCCTCGGACCGCTCGGCGGCTTTTTCGCACTGCGGACGGGCGGAGCGCCGGGCACGCCACTGCCGACGTTCGCCGACGTGTACGAGAACCGGTCTTCCGATGCGTACGGAAATGCCATTGCTTTCCGGGTCGAAAAGGTCGCGCTGTTTCTTCGTGCACCCGAGTCGCGCATCGCGGCCTCGGTGGCCCAACAGGGGCTGGCGGCCCGGCTGTGGTCGGTGACGCTCGGCTGCGCCGCGCTGTACGGCCGCGTGCCCGACCTGGACCCGGGGCTGCTGCACTGGGACCCCGACGCCTCCGCCCCCGACGACCTGTGGCTCACCCGGGTACGCTCGCGGCCCGCGGAGCCCGCGACCCTCGCGGACGTCGTCCTGCACGGCCATCTCGCCCCGCTGGCGACGGCGCTACGGGCGCACCACCGGATCGCCCCCGGCCTGCTGTGGGGCAACGCGGCCTCCGCGCTGGCGGGAGCCGCCCGGCAACTGGAGCAGTGGGCCGGCCGGCACGGCCGCACCGAGGCCGCCGCCCGGACCCGTACCCTCGCCGCGGAACTCCTCGCCCATCCTCTCCTGTCGGATGCCGGCACCCTCACCGGCACCTCCTTCCGGCGGCGCAGCTGCTGCCTCTACTACCGTGTGCCCGGCGGGGGCGTGTGCGGTGACTGTTGCTTCACACGACCGCCGCGCTCTTCCGCGCACGGCGCATCTGGGTGACCATGAGGGAACCGGTCGCCGAGAGCTGGGGGTTGCGGGTGCGAGTCGGACTGCTGACCCGGGAGTACCCCCCGGACGTGTACGGCGGCGCGGGCGTCCATGTCGAGTTCCTCGCCCGGGAGTTGAACTCCCTGGTCGACCTCGAGGTGCACTGCTGGGGCGAGGGCCGCGGAGTGGGCGTCGTACGCCACCGCTCCTGGGCCGCCCTGGACACCGCCAACGACGCGCTGCGCACCTTCTCCGTGGACCTCGCGATGGCCGCCGGTCTCGAAGGCCGCGAACTGGTGCACTCCCACACCTGGTACGCCAACCTCGCCGGTCACTTCGGCAAGCTCCTGTACGGCATACCGCATGTGATGACCGCGCACTCGCTGGAGCCGCTGCGCCCCTGGAAGGCCGAGCAACTCGGCGGCGGGTACGCCCTCTCCGGCTGGGCCGAGCGCACCGCGATCGAGAGCGCCGACGCCGTGATCGCGGTCTCCGGCGCCATGCGGGAGGACATCCTCACCTGCTATCCGGCCCTGGATGCGGCCAAGGTGCAGGTCGTGCACAACGGCATCGACACCACGCTGTACCGGCCCGACCACGGCACCGACGTGCTCGACCGCATCGGTCTGGACACCGACCGTCCGTACGTCCTTTTCGTCGGCCGCATCACCCGCCAGAAGGGTGTGCCCCATCTGCTGCGCGCGGTGCGGGACATCGACCCGGGCGTGCAGGTCGTGCTGTGTGCCGGGGCGCCCGACACGCCGGAGATCGACCGGGAGTTCCGCGACCTCTACCAGGAGCTCAGCCGTGTCCGCGAGCATGTGCACTGGATCCCGCAGATGCTGCCGCGCCCCGAGGTGATCCAACTCCTCACACACGCCGCCGCCTTCGTCTGCCCGTCGGTGTACGAACCCCTCGGTATCGTCAACCTCGAGGCGATGGCCTGCGGGACACCGGTCGTGGCCTCCCGGGTCGGCGGCATCCCCGAGGTGGTGGACGAGGGCAAGACCGGCCTGCTCGTCGACGTGGACGACGACTTCGAGGCGGGCCTCGCGCGGGCGCTGGACCAGGTGCTCGGCGACCCGGAGGCCGCCCGGCGGATGGGCGAGGCCGGCCGGGAGCGAGCGGTGGGGGAGTTCGGCTGGGACGCCGTCGCCCGCCGTACGGTCCGTCTTTACGAGGAGATCCTCAAACAGGGATAGAACGGCCGGGTTCCTCGAACAGGCTTACTGGGCGCTGCTCAGGGGCAGGCATGGATCAACCACGGTGAGGGGAGCGGCCATGCGTCGTGGCGGACCTTCGGTGCTCGGGATCGTCCTGGCGGGCGGGGAAGGCAAACGCCTGATGCCCCTGACCGCGGATCGCGCGAAACCAGCGGTCACCTTCGGCGGCACCTACCGCCTCGTCGACTTCGTCCTGTCCAACCTCGTCAACGGCGACATCCTGCGCATCTGCGTGCTGACGCAGTACAAGTCGCACTCGCTGGACCGGCACATCACCACCACCTGGCGGATGTCCAGCCTGCTCGGCAACTACGTCACCCCGGTCCCCGCCCAGCAGCGGCTCGGCCCGCGCTGGTACCTGGGCAGCGCCGACGCCATCCTGCAGTCCCTGAACCTCGTGTACGACGAGGCGCCCGAGTACGTCGTGGTGTTCGGCGCCGACCACGTGTACCGCATGGATCCCAGCCAGATGCTCGCCCAGCACATCGAGAGCGGCGCGGGCGTGACGGTCGCGGGCATCCGGGTCCCGCGCTCGGAGTCCTCGCAGTTCGGTGTGATCACCCCGGGCTCGGACGGCCTGGCCGTCGAGCGCTTCCTGGAGAAGCCCGTGGACCCGCCCGGCCTCGCGGACGACCCGGAGACGATCTTCGCCTCCATGGGCAACTACATCTTCACCACCAAGGCCCTGATCGAGGCGCTGCAGCGGGACGCCGACGACGAGAACTCCGTACACGACATGGGCGGCTCGATCCTGCCCCAGCTCACCGAGCGCGGCGAGGCCCAGCTGTACGACTTCAGCGCCAACCACGTGCCCGGCGAGACCAACCGCGACCGCGGCTACTGGCGCGACGTCGGCACGCTCGACGCGTACTACGACGCCCACATGGACCTGATCGCCGAGCGGCCCGCCTTCAACCTGTACAACCGGCAGTGGCCCATCTACACCCACTCCAACCAGCTCTCCCCGGCCCGTTTCAACGCGGGCGGGATGGCCAGCGAGTCGATCATCAGTGCAGGCTGTCTCATCCGCGGCCAGGTCACCCGTTCCATCCTGTCGCCGGGCGTCAGGGTCGACCCGGGCGCGGTGGTCCAGGGCTCGGTGCTGCACGACAACGTCCACATAGGGCGGGGCGCGGTCGTGCGCGGGGCGGTGCTGGACAAGAACGTGGAGGTACCGCCGGGCGCGACGATCGGCGTCAACCCGGAGCGGGACGCGGAGCTGTACACCGTCTCCAAGGGCGGAGTGATCGCGCTGGGGAAGGGGCAGCTGGTGCCGTAGGGGCCGCTCGGGTCAGCCGGAGGCCTTCTGCGTCGCCTGGAGGTTCTTCATGATCGCCTCGCTGGTGGGGCGCACCTCCAGGGTCGGACCGAACTGCAGCGCCTCGGTGCCGGGCGCGGTGTGCGGGCACTGGCACCGGTCCTCGGGCAACCCCTTCAGCAGCGGCGTGTGATCGTTGTTCTCGCGGAACGTGGCGTAGTCCACCGTGCAGTCGTCCAACTCCTCGGACCGGTGGGCTCTGCCACCCATCCTCCGCGCCCGCCGGACGAGCAGCATCCGACAGGACTTGTCATGTCCCTGGACGCAAACCGGAATCCGTGTTGTCATGCCAACTGCTGTCCATGACAACGTTGTTATGGGAGGTTCCGTGCACCTGAGACGCCTCAGAGACCGACTCGCCTTACTGCTCGCAGCGGCCCTCGGCGCCGCCGGACTCGCCGCCGCCACCACCGCGACCGCCGCTGCCGACGACCCCGCGGAGATCCATGGCCTGAAGGGCGAGTACTACACGCAGTCCGCCCCCGGCGCCTTCGACTTCGACCGCCTCAAGGCCACGGGAATGGACCCGAACCTGGACTTCGACGACCTCGAACCGCGCCTCGCCTTCACCACCGGGCAGTCGGACGACGTCAGCGTTCGCTGGACCGGCAAGATCGTCCCGGAGAGGACCGGCCCCCACACCTTCTCGATCATCGGCGACAACGGCTTCCGGCTGTGGGTCGACGGGAAGATCGTCATCGACCACTGGGTGGACGACTGGGACAGCGAACAGACCAGTGCACCCGTCGAGTTGACCGCGGGCAGGGCCTACGACATCAAGGTCGAATACTTCGAGCACTACGGCGGCTCCAACCTCCACCTGCGCTGGACCCAGCCCGGCGGACGCAAGGAGGCCGTCCCGCAGTCGGCCTTCCGCCTCCCCGACGGATGGGCCTACGACGGCGCCACCGCCGCCACGGTCACCGGCACCGGCCGCACCCTCAAGCTCGACTTCCCCCAGCGCCTCGCCCCACCCCCGGCCGGCCTGACCGACCACCTCGAAGCGGTGATCGGCGGCGCCAAGTGGCCCCTGACATCCGCCCAGGTGGACCCCGCCGACCCGCGCGCGCTGCTCGTCGCCCTGAAGGAACCCGTCGTCGGCAACAAGACCGGCACCGCACGCGGCACCGCCGATGTCCGCTACGACGGAAACGGCGCCCTCGCCACGGCTGACGGCAACGTTGTCAAGGAGTTCTGGAGCGGCGGCCCCAACCGCTCCACGTACGAACTGCGCACCCCATGGGCCGACCAGGTGGGCGCCGACAACGCCCTCCCCGAATACCCGCGCCCGCAGCTGACCCGCCCCGCCTGGCTGGGCCTCAACGGCCGCTGGCAGTTCGCCGCCGCCACGACCGGGGAGAAGCCGCCCGTCGGCAGGACCCTCGCCGAGCGCATCCTCGTCCCCTACCCCGTGGAGTCCCAGCTCTCGGGTCTCGAACGGCACGAGGACCGCATGTGGTACCGCCGCACCTTCACCGTCCCCGCCGACTGGAAGATCGGCTCCGGCAGGCGGCTGCGGCTCAACTTCGGCGCCGTCGACTGGCGGGCCGAGGTGTACGTCAACGGCACCGAGGTGGCCCGACACCAGGGCGGCTACGACAAGTTCAGCGCCGACATCACCGGCGCACTCAAGCCCGGCCGCACCCAGGAGCTGATCGTCGGCGTGTACGACCCCACCGACGCGGCCACCGGCGAGAACCCGCCGCTCGGCAAGCAGCGTCTGGATCCCGGCGGCATCTGGTACACGCCCACCTCGGGCATCTGGCAGACGGTGTGGATGGAGCCGGTGGCAACCGATCACGTCGACTCCCTCAAGCTGATCCCTGACGTCGCCAAGAGCCAACTCACCGTCGAGGAAAAGGGAGTTCGCGACGGCGTACCGATCACGGCGACCGCGTACGACGGAAAGCGCAAGGTCGCCACGGCCCGCGGCCGCACCGGCGCCCCGCTCACCCTGACCATCCGCGACCCACACCTGTGGTCTCCCGACGACCCGTTCCTCTACGACCTGAAGGTCACCGTCGGCGCCGACCGCGTCGGCAGCTACTTCGGCATGCGTTCGATCGCCGTAGAGAAGGTGAACGGCGTCCCGCGCACCCTCCTCAACGGCAAACCGGTCTTCATGATGGCCACCCTCGACCAGGGCTACTGGCCCGACGGCCTCTACACGGCGCCCACCGACGACGCCCTCGCCCACGACCTGAAGGTCCACAAGCAGCTCGGCTTCAACGCCGTACGCAAGCACATCAAGGTCGAGCCCGACCGCTGGTTCTACTGGGCCGACCGGCTGGGCCTGATGGTGTGGCAGGACATGCCCGCGATGACCGCCGGGGTGAACCCGAGCGCCGAGGCCCGTGCCGAGTACGAGCGCGAGATGAAGCAGATGATCGACGAGCACATCAGCAGCCCGTCGGTCGTCATGTGGGTCACCTTCAACGAGGGCTGGGGCCAGTACGACGAGGCCCGCATCGCCGACCAGGCGAAGGCCTGGGACCCGACCCGGCTGGTCAACTCCATGTCCGGGCTCAACCTCGGGGCCGACGGCGGCACCGGCGACATCATGGACGAGCACGGCTACCCCAGCCCCGCCCTGCCGCCCCACCCCGACGGCCGACGCGCCCTGGTCAGCGGCGAGTACGGCGGCCTCGGCCTCGCGGTGCCGGGACACGCCTGGTCCGTGCAGCAGTCGTACGTCGACGTCGACCAGGCGGCCTACACCGACGACTACCTGACCAAGCTCGCCGAGGTGCACGCCCTGGCCTGCAAGGGGAGCAACGGCGCGGTCTACACCCAGATCTCCGACGTCGAGGGCGAGCTCAACGGCCTGCTGACGTACGACCGCAAGGTGCTCAAACCGGATGCCCAGCGTGTGCGCACGGCCCAGCAGGCCCTGATCCGCGACGCTTCCCAGGCGACCCCCGCAGGCTGCCCGACCCCCTGAACCCCGGAGGACTTCCGACATGAGATGGACCAGGCGCCTGCGGCTGTGCACGGCAGGTGCGCTGGCAGCGTCCGCGCTGTTCGCCGCACCCGCCACCGCACAGGCCACCGAGCCGAGCCACGGTCGACTCACCGATCTGGTCAACCCGTTCATCGGTACCGAGAACGAGGGCAACACCTATCCCGGTGCCGCCGTGCCCTTCGGCATGGTGCAGCTCTCGCCGGACACCGGCCACAACACCGGTTACGACTACTCCCAGAACCACATCCGCGGCTTCTCCCTGGTTCATCTGTCGGGCGTCGGCTGCGGGCTCGGCGGGGATCTGCCGGTGCTGCCGACCACGGGTGAGGTCACTCAGACGGACTACGCCAGGTACGCCGCCGAGTTCAGCCACGACGACGAGGCCGCGAGCCCCGGCTACTACCGGGTCGGCCTGAAGACCGGCATCGAGGCCGAGCTGTCCGCCACCGCGCGCACCGGCGTGCAGCGCTACACCTTCCCGGCCACCGACAAGGCCGACGTCCTGCTGAACGCGGCCCAGTCGCTGCACACCACGGTCTCCACCAAGGTCGAGATCCTGGACAGCCGCACCGTGGGCACCGCCATCACCGGCCGCGGCTTCTGCCAGGACACCAAGCCGTACACCGTCTACACGATCACCCGCTTCGACCGTCCCTTCACCGCGTACGGCACCTGGGACGGCTCGACCGTGACCGCGGGCTCGAAGACCGGCCGCGGCGGCGCCTACGTCCGCTTCGACGCCACCAAGGACCGCACGGTCGAGGCGACCACCGCCCTGTCCTACGTCGACGCGCACGGCGCGGCCGTCAACCTCCGTGCGGAGGGCGGGCGTTCCTTCGACGCCGTACGCCACGCGGCGCAGCAGGCGTGGGAGGACCGCCTCGACGACGTGCGGGTGAAGGGCGGCGCGGACAGCCTGCGCCGGACCTTCTACTCGGCGCTGTACCGGTCCTTCCTGGCCCCGAACATCGGCAGCGACGCCGACGGCCGCTACACCGGCTGGGACCAGAGGATCCACCGCACGGACGGCTTCACCTACTACCAGAACTGGTCCTTGTGGGACACCTACCGCACCCAGTCCCAGCTGCTGTCCCTGCTCGCGCCCCGCGAGGCCCGCGACATGGCGATCTCGGTCGTCAAGATCTCCGAGGAGAGCGGCTGGCTGCCCAAGTGGGGCTACGGCACCGTCGAGACGAACATCATGACCGGCGACCCGGTCACCCCGTTCCTCACCAACGCCTACCAGCAGGGTCTGCTCAAGGGGGCCGGAGGATACGCAGAGCGGGCCTACCGGGCGCTGAAACAGAACGCCGACGGCGTGCCGCCCGCGGACTCGCCGGCGGTGGGCCGGGAGGCCGACAAGGAGTACATCGCGGACGGCTTCGCGCCGTACATCAAGGGCCGCCCGCATGTGAAGCCGGGCGACTCGGACTACGACCACGGCGCCTCGGCGACCCTGGAGTACGCCCTGTCGGACGCGATGCTCGCGCAGATGGCGAGGGGCCTCGGGCACGACGCCGACGCGGCGCGCTATGCGGCCCGCTCCCAGAGCTACCGCAACATCTTCGACCCCTCGACCGGCTTCTTCCGCGCCCGCGACGCTTCCGGCGCCTTCACCGGGCCGGCCGACCCGGCGCAGAGCGAGGGCTTCCACGAGGGCACGTCCTGGCAGTACCAGTGGCTGGTGCCGCAGGACCTGCCCGGCATGGTCTCCCTGATCGGCGGCGAGCAGGCCGCGAACGACCGGCTCGACTCGTTCTTCGCCTACGACCGCCTGCTGGCCGACCCGGCGAGGACAGCCCGCGAGGTGTGGGTCAACGGCCCGTACGACTACTACAACGCCGACAAGTACAACCCGCAGAACGAGCCCGACCTCATCGCGCCCTACACCTACCTCTCGACCGGTGAGCCGTGGAAGACGACCGACGTCGTGCACGCGGCGCTGACCCTGTTCACGGACGGTCCTACGGGCATGACCGGCAACGACGACCTCGGCACCATGTCCGCCTGGAACGTGCTGTCGTCGATCGGGCTCTTCCCGGTGCAGCCCGGCTACGACACCTGGGGACTGTCCACGCCGGTCTTCGACCAGGTCGACCTGACGTTGGACCGCCGCTACTTCCCGCGCGGGGCCCTGACGATCACCGCGAAGGGCACCTCCGCCACCGAGCGGTACATCCAGTCGGCCCGTACGGACGGGGCGGCCTACGACCGGACATACCTGACGACCGGCTCGCTGCGCTCCCTGCGCGCGCTCGACTTCACGGTCGGCTCGCACCCGTCTGAGTGGGGAACATCGGCGCAGGCGGCACCACCTGCACTGAAGTGACCTCAGCTGTCTCTTGAGTCCCGCCTCTCACGAGGGGCGGGACTTAATCTGCTGTTAACTGTGCGTAGCTTGATCGTACTTGACCGTAATCGCCAACACCGTTGCGTTTACGTCCGTGAGCGGTTTGCGAGTCCGTGTTCGAAGAACGTGACGGTGGCGTGGATGGTGTAGTTCTGGCTGGTCCTG
>NZ_JBFBBE010000165.1:0-16381 GCF_040682555.1 Streptomyces sp. NPDC051172 | reverse complement strand
GCGTGCCGCCAGGCGTCGCGGCGTTCCTGCAACGCTCCGTTGTAGAGCGAGCAGTGATCACGCAGCATCGCGCCGAGCGCGGCTTGCTGACCCACCGTGGGCCGCATCAGGAACTTGTACGCACGGATCACCCGGCCCACCCCCTCCCCGGTCAGCTTCGAAGATCCTACTTCGCTTGGCGTATGTCACCACGCTGGGAACCAAACCCGGATATTCGCAGCGGCCGTCACGTCGCTCATACCCTTCACGCCCACTTGGTGTTCGTCACGAAGTACCGGCGCGACGTCTTCGACGACGCCATGCTGAAGCGTTGCGAAGAGATCATGCGTGACGTCTGCGGCAGTTTCGAGGTGGAGCTGCGGGAGTTCAACGGCGAAGCCGATCACGTGCATCTACTGGTGCACTACCCGCCGACGGTTGCCCTGTCCAAGCTGATCAACTCCCTCAAGGGCGTCAGCTCCCGATACCTGCGGGCCGAGTACACCGGCCGTATCAACCGCATCGGGATGGGCTCCGTCTTCTGGTCCCGCTCCTACTTCGCCGGCTCCTGCGGCGGCGCACCCCTCACCGTGATCCGTCACTACATCGAACAGC
Organism: Streptomyces sp. NPDC051172; assembly: GCF_040682555.1. NCBI lineage: Bacteria > Bacillati > Actinomycetota > Actinomycetes > Kitasatosporales > Streptomycetaceae > Streptomyces > Streptomyces sp. NPDC051172. Next base: position 15,787 of record NZ_JBFBBE010000165.1, on the reverse strand, counting down.
AAAAACGCCCGCTGTAACCTGCGGGTCACAGCAGTCCTGAGATGCGTGGGTGTCCCCGACTGAAGCCGGGGACACCCACGCAAGATCAGGGATGGAGCCCAGTGGCCTCGGCCTCGAATCCCCGCCGTCGTGCGGCCTGCCTGAACAGACGCCGAAACCGGCAATGCGTCAGCCGGACGGCAGCAGCCGGGGCGCAAGCCGCGGCCAAGACGGTGCGAGCCTCGCGCGAGCAGAGGCCTTCACGCTTGTCGGCGAAGGCGGCGAAGAACACCGGGCAGAACTCCCGCAGCGGGCAGCGAATCTCCCCTGCCGGTGAGGAACTGCCCGGCATCGAGGACGCTGACGCGCCTCCAACCTGCAAAGAAGGCAGCTGCTGCCCGCCGGCCGACACCGGCGCCGACAAGAGGCCGCGCCTGTCAGACGGTTCCAGCCCCGGACGGGCTTCGGTGAGCCCATACTGGCAGCCATGTCGATGCACGGCACCGCCGCCTACAGCCCCCGCACCGGCCCGCTGCCCCCGCTCGTCGAACGCGCCATCCGCGCAGCCCGCCGGCACGGTTTCGGCCACTCCTGCCGCCCCGAGCAGGGCAGGCTGCTCCAGCTGCTGGCCGGTGGAGCCCGCACCGCCATCGCCGAAACCGGCACCGGCTGCGGGGTGGGCCTGGCCTGGCTGGCCAGCGGGGCCGCACCGGACGTCGAACTGCTCAGCGTGGAACGGGACCCGGCACGGGCCAAGGTAGCGGCCGATGTCTTCGCCGACGTGGCGCAGGTACGGGTGGTGTGCGCGGACTGGACAGAAATCTACGCCCACGGCCCCTACGACCTGCTCGTCCTCGACGGCGGCGGCCAAGCCAAAACAGAGAGCGCAGCAGACGCCGCAGACCCCGAACGGCTCCTGGAACCCGGCGGCATGCTGGTCGTCGACGACTTCACCCCCTCACGGACGTGGCCGCCCTCCCACGCCGGCCGCACCGACACCGCCCGCCTGTTCTGGCTCCAGCATCCCGCCCTGCGCACCGTGGACCTGCCACTGGCGAAGGACCTGAGCACGGTGGTCGCCGTCCGGCGCACCGAAGGGTGAAAGAGCGAACCCGCCGCACCTGCCACGCATCGATCACCCTGCCGGCCGTCGCTGCCCGCCCCAGCACCACACCAGACCCCGCCGAACCGGGACAAGCGCGGGGTGCGCACCCTCCGGGACGTGGCACGCCAGGCGCGCCGGACGGGACACCCGCAGGGAAGCAACCCGCTCTCCTTTCCCTGGCGTTGACCCGCCTGAGCCAAGTGATCAAGTTCAAAAGTCCTTCGGAGGTCGTTGGGCAGGTCTTCGTAGCGGTTGTTTCTGTCGCAGTAGGGGACGAAGCTCCACTTGCTGGTGGTCCCTCCGCAGCGCAGGCGCATCAGCTGGACCTCGGGGGAAGACGGTGCGCGTGCCCTGCGCCGGCAGCGGCGTCGGCTTTCGGCGGTGTGCGGACCGGTGCCCGGCAACCAAAGTCTCGGGGCTGCAGACGAAGGGGCGACGCGTGGGCGCCGCAGCCGGTGGCACGTTGGCTTCATGAGTGAAGACGAGACACTCCAGGGTCAGGGTGACTACGTGGGCGCCACCGCCGACGAGCTGCGCCGCAAGACCTCCGTGGACAAGATGGCCGGCGTAGTCAGCCAAAAGGCACTGTTCCTGCGCCGTGGCAAGGTCGCCCTGCACGAGGACCGGCTGGTACTCCGCGAGTGGGGCGAGGCCGGGGATCTGGTGCTGCGCCGAGCGGACATCACCTCGGTGGAGGTCAGGTACACCGAGCTGTACGGCCGCTTCACCGGAGGTCTGCTGAACGCGGGCAAACCGTTGATTCTGGGCACCGTACCGGCCGGGGAGGTCTACCTCTTGATCGACCGCAAGGAGTTCATGGAGACGACCGACGACCGCGCCTGGGCCGCACGCATCAAGGCGTGGCTGAGCAGGTGAGTCACACGCTCCTCGTTACGGCGGAGCTGAAACTCGTGATCGTGACGAAGGTCCCCTCAGTCCTCAGCCGCCGGCACAAGCAGCGACCAAAGTCGCCATGGTTCAGCATTTCGGCCGCTGACCGGCTCGGTTCGACGCTGCGAGGCTGCCGTCATGGACAAAGCGAAGATCTCCCGTCGGGCATTCGCCGGCATGGCGGTGGCCGCCTGTACGGGTCTCGTGACACCGATGGTGAAGGCCCCCCGTGAACGGCGAGTCGATGTGCTGCTGGCCAGGATGTCCGTCGCGGACAAGATCGCGCAGCTGAACATCCCGATCTGTCTGCCCCAGGAACTCCTTGGCGACTCAACGGATCCGACAGGCACGCGGGAGCACCGGGAGGCGTACGTACGCGGTGAGACGGTGGTCGGAAAGAAGGCGGACCGGATGACGCTGGGACCGGGCGGGGGATTCTTCGGCCTGGTCAACCAGTCCCTCTCCGGCTCCGTCCCGGTGCCTCATCCGCTGAGCCCACGTCAACAGGCGACGCAGCACAACGACTTGCAGCGACTCGCCCGCGCCAACCGGCTCGGCATCCCCCTCCTGCAGATCAGCGAGGGTACCCACGGCTCGGTCGGACCCGGCTCGACCATCTTTCCCGAGGGGCTCGCGCTGGGCGCCACCTTCGATCCCCAACTGATCGGCCGCGTGTACGGCGCGGTGGCCCGCGAGGCACGGGCGGTCGGTATCCACGCGCTGAGCACCATCATGGCCGAGCTGAACCGCGACCCCCGCTACGGCCGTGGCACCTGGTCGTTCAGCGAGGACCCGTACCTCACCGCGCGCATGATCGAGGCGCTGGTCCCGGCGATGCAGGACCACGACCTGGCCTCCCCCGAGTCGGTCGTCACCTCTCTGTGCGCCTTCCCGATGGGGGCGCCCAACACCCGTGGTCTGGAGACCAGTTCCATCGAGATCGGCGAACGTGCCTTCCGTCAGACCCACTTGGAGCCATGGCGGGCGGGATTCGGTCCGGCGGGCGCGCTGATGACCGAGGCGAGCGAGCAGACGATCGACGGGATCGTGGTGCACGGCTCGCGCAGATACCTCACCGCACTGCTCCGCGACGAGCTGGACTTCCGCGGGGTCGTCATCGGCAACGACGTACGCAGTCTCGTACGCGAGCACGTGGCGGGCACCGCGCGTGAGGCGGCCGGGCTCGCGCTGCGGGCCGGGGTCGACGTCAGCCTGTCGTGAGACGAGATCTATCTCGACCAACTGGCCGCCGCCGTACGGGAGGGCGGCATCGAGGAAACGCTGCTCGACCGCGCCGTACGCCGCGTGCTGACCCTGAAGGAGCGGCTCGGCCTCTTCGAGAACCCCTACGTCGATCCGGGCCGGGCCGAGCGGGTCGTCAACTGCGCGGCGCACCGCGAACTGGCGCTCCAGTGCGGCCCGGGAGTCGCTCGTCCTGCTCAAGAACGACCCCGGAAAGGGAGGCGAGGGGCGGGAACTTCTGCCGCTGTCGCGTGACCGCGTGCGCACGCTTGCCCTGATCGGCCCGAACGCCGACGACCGGCTGAACCTCCTGGGCGAGTACAACGCCTACCCCGCCCTGCATCCCACCCCCTCCATCCGCGAGGCGATCCAGGAACTGGTGGGCGACGACGTACGGATCGTGCACGCACGCGGCTGCGAGGTGACGGGAGCCGACGCCTCCGGCCTCGCGGCGGCCCGAGCGGCGGCGCGGCAGGCGGACGTGGCGGTAGTCGTGGTCGGCGAGCAGACCAAGGGCGGCTACTTCTCCCCCGACCGCACCGACAGCGAGCTGAAGGACACCGCTTCGCTGGACCTGACCGGCGTACAGGAGCGGCTCCTGAAAGAGGTGCACGCGACGGGCACGCCGACCATCGCCGTGGTCGTCACCGGCAGGGCACTGTCGCTGCGCTGGGCGGCCGCGCACCTGCCCGCCCTTCTGATCGCCTGGCTGCCCGGCGAGGCCGGGGGCCGGGCGGTCGCCGAGGCGCTGTTCGGCGACATCGAGCCGACCGGCAGGCTGCCCGTCACCTTCCCCCGTGACGTCGGCCAGCTCCCTCTGTCGTACGACCAGAAGCCGGCCCGAGCCGACGCCGACGACTACATCGACATGCCCTCCACACCGCTCTACCCGTTCGGCGCGGGCCTCGGCTACACCACGTTCCGCTACGACCGGATCCGGCTGACCGACGACACCATCGGGGCCGACGCCACGACCCGGGTGGGCGTGGACATCACCAACACGGGACAGCGGGCCGGCACGGAGGTGGTGCAGCTGTACGTGACGGACAACCAGGCTTCGGTGTCGCTGCCGTACATCCGGCTGCGCGGTGTGCGGAAGGTCCATGTGGAGCCCGGGAAGCGGGCCACCATCACCTTCGACATCATGCCGAGACGAGACCTCACCCTGGTGGACGGCCAAATGCGGACGGTCGTCGAGCCGGGCACGTTCGAGATCAAGGTCGGGCACTCCTCGACGGACATCCGCCAACGGGCGAAACTCCGAGTCACATGACGCTGTCCGCTGCTCAGCGGCCCGCCGTGCATTGGCGATACGTGAGCGGATGGTGTGGCAGAGACCCTCACGGCGTGGACTGTGCGCTCCACCGGCGAGCCCGTTGTGCAGAGCGTGCAGCCCACCATCCGCCGCTTCAACGGCACCAAGCGCGACGAGCGCGTCGCCCCCCTGCGCTTCACCCTCGACCAGCTCGCCCTGCTTCACGACACCGCCGCCCAGCATGGCTTCAAGGGCGACTCCGGCTTCGCCGCCGATATCGTCCTCGCCTTCATCACCGGCCGGTTCACCGCCAACCTGCCCCTGTCCGAGGACCGCCGCCGCACCCACCTCTTCCGCGCCCAGGTCCTGCGTCAGCTCAACCGGATCGGCGTCAACGTCAACCAGATCGCCCGCGCCCTCAACAGCGACCGCACCCCACCCGACATCCGTCAGCGCCTGACCGAACTCCAGCAGCTGCTGGAGCTGATCGCCGAGGCCCTGCGCCAGCCCGTCGACCCGGAGACGGAGGCGTCCGCGTGATCGCCGCCATCAATCGGGCCGGGTCCAACACCCGCGGTCTGCTTGCCTACCTCTACGGCCCCGACCGCCACGACGAACACCTCGATCCGCACATCATGGCGGGGTTCGCCATGCTCGGCATGCCCGACCCCGGCCGCGTGGAGAACGCCACCCTCACCGAACTCGCCCGCGGCCTCGACGAACCCGTTCAGCTTCGGAACAGGGAGTTCGGCAAGAAGGTCACCGATCACGTCCGGCACTGCCCCGTGCGTGCCGCCCCCGAGGACCGCTGCCGACGAAGCCGCCGCCGCCTGGTCCCAGGCCCTGTCCCTCATGGAGGGCATGACCTCGGACCGCACCGGCAAAGCGATCACCTCACTCCGTTCCACCCTCGCCGTCTACCAGCGTCGCAGAGTGCCCGGAGCCGCCGAACTCGCCCGTCGCGCAGGCGAAGCACTGGCCTAAGCTGCCCACCAACCGGCCGGCGAAGGGACACAACCGTGGCTCAGCGGACAACCGACGACCAGCCCAAAGCCCTCAAGCCCACCTTCGAATCCATGACCCTGCTGGTCGCCGCCGTCATCGTCCACGACAAGGCCACCAACCGCGTCGTCCTCCTCCAGCGCAGCCAGAACGCCAAGTTCGCCCAGGGCATGTGGGACCTGCCCGTCGGCAAAAGCGAGCCCGGCGAGCCCATCACCGAGACCGCCGTACGTGAGCAGTACGAAGAGACCGGTCTGACGGTCAAGCCCGAGTCCCTGAAGGTCGCCCACATCATCCACGGCGCCTGGGGCGTCGAAGCCCCCAACGGCTTCCTCACTGTGGTTTTCGCCGCTCATGAGTGGACCGGCGAACCCGCGAACCGTGAACCACGCAAGCATGCTCAGGTCTGCTGGGTCGATGCCGACGCCATCCCAGAGGAGTTCGTGGACACCACCGCCGGCGCTCTCCACCGGTACCTTGCTGGCGGCCCCGCCGTTTCGCTGGACGGCTGGCCATAGCCATAGCTTTCGGAATGTGGATATCGCACTCCGACACCAACGGGGCCGCAGCGGACAAAGGCATTTGGTATCACTTGATACCGTATCGAATGAAGTAGTCTGGCTCCATGTCCGCTGACGTCCCTCATCGCACCACCGCCTCGCATGCGACCGACCGCCCCGGGGATACGTCGCCTTTCGCTCTCGGCCTGCTGTTGCGCCGAGCGCACTGGCGCGCGGCCGCGGTGATGGGGGAGGCGCTTCGGCCGCTTGGCATCGAGTTGCGGCATTTCGCGGTGCTGATCGAGCTGGTCAATCACGGTCCCACGGTGCAGCGGGATCTGGTGGCGGCGACGGGGTCGGACAAGGCGGGAATCATGCGGGTCGTGGACGACCTGGAGCGGAAGGGTCTGGCCGTACGCAAGGCCGTTCCGGGGGACCGGCGGGTGCGGGCCGTGGAGATCACCCCTCAGGGGCTGGAGCTCTTCGACGCGGTCCATGTGGCGGCGGAGCCGCTGGCTGAGCGTCTGGTTGCCGAACTGGGGCCCGGCGAGCCCGAGAAGCTGACGGAACTGCTGACCCGGCTTGCTCATCCGGCAGACCGCGAGGCGTAAGCGCGCGGGCGCACCGGTTGCCGGCCGCGTCGGCACGCTAGGTCTCATGCGGCTTCCGCGGCGAACCCAGCCTTGAGGGCTGGAGCCGTCGTCGCGAGCCTGCCCCCGGCGGCGGTCGGTCGGGGCTTCGTCGCCGAAGGGACGCCGAGTCGTCCGCGCCGGCGCCGCCCGCATACGTGGCCGGCGGTGTGCTCTTCACCTTCGCCGAGCATCATCGTCGTTTCGATGCGCTGCCGACAGGCTGAACCCCGGCCGTCCTCAGGGCCGGGTTACCTGCCCTCAGGTACCGGGCGCCACGGGCACCGTGGGAGAAGACGCCATGCGACCTCGTGGGCAGAGTGTCACACGGCGTCCACAGTCTGGGGTTACGCGGCGAGGCGCTCCGCGAGTGTCTTGGCCTTGGTGGTCGCGTCCTCGAAGGCGCGCTTGCGGGACGCCTCGTAGAGGGGGACCAGGTCTGACATGGCCGGGTTGCGGGGGGCCATGGTGAGTTCCGGGACGATGAAGTCGAGCTCCAGGCCGAGGGTGTTCTTGAGGATGGCCTCCAGGTAGTTCTGTACGAACTCGTAGCCCTCGCGCGGGGTGCCCGGAGCGTAGGAGCCGCCGCGGCTGGCGACGACGATGACCGGGGTGCCCTGGGCGGAGGGCGTCTGGCCCGCGGTGCGGCCGAGGAGGAGCACGCTGTCCAGCCACGCCTTGAGGGTCGAGGGAATCGAGAAGTTGTACATGGGGGCGCCGATCAGGACGGCGTCCGCCTGCTCCAGCTCCTCGATGAGCTTCACGCGTGCGGCGAACGCGGCGGACTGCTCCGGGGTGCGCTCGGACGGGGCGGCGTAACCGGCGGACCATGCGGCGGCGGTGATGTGAGGGACGGGGTCGGCGGCGAGGTCGCGGTAGATCACCGTGCCTTCCGGGTGCTGCTCCTCCCAGGTCTTGCGGAAAGCGGCCGTGACCGAACGGGACGAGGACGCCTCGCCCGGGAACACGGACGAGTCGATGTGCAGCAGCGTTTTCATGGACTTTCTCCAAGGTGCAGTGCCCGAGGCGGGACCAAGGGCCGGGGATTCACGCATCGAGATAGTTGCACTCGATACGGTATTGAGTGATACCATCTTGAGTGTAACGAAGATGGACCCGTCGAGCAGATGGAGGCGGCCGGTCATGGACGTCTATGAGGCGGTGACGAGTCGACGGGCGGTGCGCGCGTTCACCGGCCGACCCGTGCCCAGGGAGACGCTGGAGCGGGTGCTGTCCGCCGCGGCCTGGGCGCCGTCCGGATCGAACATCCAGCCGTGGCGTACCTACGTGCTGGCCGGTGCGCCGCTGGCCGAACTCAAGAAGCGTGCCGGCGAGCGCCTGGCCTCGGGCGACCCCTGGGACGCGCCGGAGTACGAGATGTATCCGCCCGAACTGAAGTCTCCGTACCGCGAGCGCCGATCCGCCTTCGGGGAGCAGCGCTACGGCGCGCTCGGCATCGCGCGTGAGGACCTGCAGGCGCGCCAGCGGGCCGCCGCGGCGAACTGGGACTGCTTCGGCGCACCCGCCGCCCTGTTCTGCTACATCGACAAGGACATGGGTTCGCCCCAGTGGGCCGACGCCGGCATGTATCTGCAGACCGTCATGCTGTTGCTCCGCGCCGAAGGACTGCACAGCTGCCCGCAGATGGCCTGGGCGAAGTACCACAAGACCGTCGCGGAGGTCCTGTCACCCCCGGGCGGACTCATCCTCTTCTGCGGCATGTCGATCGGGTTCGAAGACGTCGCAGCGGGTGACGCCCGTACAGGCCGGGCGCCGCTCGGCGAGACGGTCACGTTCGTCGACGGTCTCTGACGCCGCCCGTCCTTGGTCGGTCAGCGGCCGTTTCATGCCACACCCATATAACGGTTCATATGCAATATTTCGCACGTAATCCAGATGAAAGGCATGTCATGAAGATCGCAGTCATCGGCGGTACCGGACTGATCGGGTCGCAGGTCGTCAAGAACCTGAACGCCGCCGGACACGAGGCGGTACCGCACTCGAAGTCCACCGGAGTCGACATCATCAGCGGTCAGGGCTTGGACGAGGCGATGGCGGGAGCCGACGTCGTCGTCAACCTGACGAACTCCCCGACCTTCGACAACGCCTCCCTGGCCTTCTTCCAGACCTCGATGGACAACCTCTTGGCCGCGGCCCACAAGGGCGGCGTCGGCCACTTCGTCATCCTCTCGATCGTCGGCGTGGAACAAGTACCGGAGCTGGACTACTACCGGGCCAAGGCGCTCCAGGAGAAGATCCTCGCGGTCGGGCCGATCCCCTACTCGATCGTCCGAGCCACGCAGTTCATGGAGTTCATGGACGCCGCCATGTCCTGGACCGCCGACGCCGACACCGTCCGGCTTCCCGCCACGCCCATCCAGCCCATCGCCTCCAAGGACGTCGCCGCCGCGGTCGCGGAGGTCGCCGCCGGCGCCCCGCTGAACGGCATCCGCAACATCGCCGGCCCCGAGATCCTCACCCTGGACGAACTGGGCCGGATCACCCTGACCCACAAGGGCGACAACCGTACCGTCGTCACCGACCCCACCGCCGGCATGTTCGCCGTCATCAAGGGCGACGTCCTCACCGACAAGAACGCCCACCTCGCTGCCACCCGCTACACCGACTGGCTCTCCTGACATCCGCTTCTCCTCCGCACCCTTTCGTTGCGCCCGCCGGGTATGGCGGCGTGAGTCGGACGGGAATCCCGCTGCGGTCCCCCGATCCCCGTCAGGCGGAGGGCGGGGGACGCGCATGCACCCATTCGGCCCCGCCGGGACAGACGGGAAACGGCTCTCGGGGTAGGACCGACCCGAGGACATTGCGGCGGTCGAATGCTGGCGCAGGGCGCTGGATGTGCAGATGAGCGAGATAGATGATCTTGGATGTCTATGAGGCGGTCACGAGCCGACGGGCGGTGCGCGGGTTCACCGACCGGCCCGTCCCGAGGCAGGTGCTGGATCGGGTACTGTCCGCCGCAGCCTGGGCGCCGTCCGGATCGAACCTCCAGCCGTGGCGCGCCTACGTGGTGACCGGTGGGCCGCTGACCGAGCTCAAGAGACGCGCCGGCGAGCGCGTGGCCGCAGCCGACCCCTGGGACGAGCGGGAGTACGAGATGTACCCGCCCGCACTGAAGTCTCCCTACCATGAGCGCCGATCCGCCTTCGGCCATGAGCGCTACAGCGCACTTGGTATTGAGCGTGAGGACTGGGAGGCGCGCCAGAGGGCCGCAGCCGCGAACTGGGACTGTTTCGGTGCGCCCGCCGCCCTGTTCTGCTACATCGACCGAGACATGGGCCGACCTCAATGGTCCGACGTCGGCATGTATCTGCAGACCGTCATGCTCTTGCTGCGCGCCGAGGGGCTGCACAGCTGCCCGCAGATGTCCTGGTCGGTGTATCGCAAGACCGTCGCGGAGATCCTGTCACCCCCGGACGAGCTCATCCTCTTCTGTGGCATGTCGATCGGCTTCGAGGACGTTACGGTGGGCTACGCCCGTACAGGCCGGGCGCAGCTCGACGAGACCGTCACGTTCGTCGAAGGGTAGATTCGTGGCTGCGTGATGATCACGGTTGGCCGGGCCGCCATCCTGATCGGCGACGACGCCGGCCTCCTGACTTGAGCGCGAGCTCATACCCCTGAGCGTCCAACAGATCAGCAGGCCCTTTTGCGTGAGCGATACGAGAGCGGATGGTGGAGCACGAGTCGTCATGAGGTGGATCGAACCTCACAGCGAATGTGCTCTGACCTGGTGGGTCCGGACGTCGAAGAACCGTCCGGACCCACCAGGCACACCCTGACCGGGACCTTTAATCCATTGGTTGTGGGTTGGAGTCCCGCAGGGCCCACGGACGCGAGGCACGAAAACCCCTTCTGACCTGCGGTGCAACGCCCGGGCCGACTTCGGCCGGCTCGGGCACCGACTCGTTTGCATGCGGCCGACCCGACCGTGGACCGCACGGCAAGACGGGCCTCAGCGTCCCCAAGAACAACCACTTCACCCTCGACTCCGGCTGCCTCAAGAAGGGGGTCAGCGAGGTGCAGCGCATCCCCCACAACAAGGTGATGCCCACCCGCTCTTGGTCGTCACTCACCCCCAAATCAGCGACAGAGCCCACCAAGTGGACCAGAGCCCGTTCTCCCGTGCACAGCCACACTCCACCAGAGGCCGGTGCGATGGACGAGGGGTCACCCGTCCCGCCTGACCGTCGTCCTGCGGTCGACGGTCCGGTCGGTCGCGCGTACCTGCCACGGCGACCAAAAGAGCCCGTTGTGGCCCGCGCGGCGAAACAGGTCTCGTCCGCCGCGAACTTGTCTGGTCAAGTTCGGGCGGGGTTCTTCCGCTCGACAGCGACAACCAGTAGTCATGTCCCGTTCGTTGCGCACATTCAGGCCGTGCGGGCGGGTCCTGCACGGCATCCTCACCAAGGGGACGAGGTACCAAGTATGCGACTGCGCTGGAGATCCCTGGGCGGGCTTCTCGCCCTCCTCGGGGCACTGATCGTCGTTGTTCCCTCCCCCGCCCGGGCGGCCGGAAGCAGCGGCAACCTGATCGTCAACGGCGGTGCTGAGAGCGGCGGTTACTGCACCGGCGACTGGGCGGCGGCCACTACGGTCCCCGGCTGGACCACCGAGGCCGGTGGTCCGAACGTCGTGTGTCACTCCGTCGCCACCTTCGGGTATCCCAGCGACGGCAAGACTCCGGGCAAGGCCTTCTTCGGGCCCGGAAACTTCGGCGACGGCGCGATGACGCAGACCGTCGACGTCTCCTCGGCCGCGTCGGCCCTCGACGGCGGGGGCGTGCACTACGACCTCTCCGGCTGGCTCGGCGGCTGGACGACCTACAGCGGCTATGCCGCAGTGAGCCTGCACTTCCACGACGGCAGCGGCCACCCGATCGGCCCCGTCGCCAAGCTGCCCACTGTCTCCGCGAGCGACCGGGGCCTCGCCACCAAGTTCCTCGCGCGCAGCACCACCGGCGCTGTGCCGGCCGGTACCCGTTCCATCCAGGTCGAGGTGCAGTTCCTGTCGACGAGCAGTGAGACCGGCTACCTCGACAACCTCGCCCTCACCCTGGACACCCCGGTCGCCGCGCCGGCCCCGCTCGCCCCGCCGGTCTCCAAGGTGCCCGGCTACGACCACGTGTTCATGGTCATGATGGAGAACACCGACTACTCCGAGGTCATGAACGACCCGACGGACACTCCGTACACGCACAGCCTCATGAGCCAGGGCGCCACGCTCACCGACTTCCACGGCGTCTACCACCCGAGCGACGAGAACTACCTCGCCATCGCCGGCGGCGACACCTACGCCAAGGGCGCCACGTACTTCCCCAACATCAACTCGCCCCAGCGCAACCTCGGCGACACCCTGGAGGCGGCCGGCAAGACCTGGAAGGCCTACGAGCAGGGCATGGGCACCCCCTGCAACACCAAGAACGACCACGACAGTTACTACGAGCCCGACGACGCTCCCTTCATCAACTACACCGACATCAGCGGCAACGCCTCCCGCTGCGCGGCCCACCTGTTCGACACCACCCAGCTGACCACCGACCTGGAGTCCGCGGCCACCACCCCGGACTTCTCCTGGATCGCCGCCGACGACTACTACGACGGAGAGGCCTCCGGCAACGGCAATGCCACCAGCCTCAAGACCCAGGACGGCTGGCTGAAGCAGACCCTCGCACCGGTCCTCGCCTCTGCGGCCTGGACCCAGCAGCGCTCGCTCCTGCTTCTGACGTGGGACGAGAGCCAGGGCGAGGCCTACAACCACGTCGTCACCACCGTTGTCGGCTCCCAGGGCACCGTCCCGGCCGGCACCAGCAGTCCGCTCCACTACGACCACTACGGCATAGGTCGCACCGTCGAGGAGGCCCTCGGCCTGCCTGCGCTCACCGCCGACGACACCTACGCCACGCCACTCAACGCCGCGTTCGCGCCGTCCACCGCGACCATCCCCACGCTCACCGGCGACCTGAACGCGGTCGCGAGCGGCGGCAACGTCACCTTCCGCTACTCGGTGCCGTCGGCTTCCCAGGTGAGCGCCAAGAACTGGATCGGGATCTACCCGACGGGCGTCACCCCCGGCAAGCAGGCTTCGCTCACCTGGTCCTACGCCCCGAACGCCAGCGGCGCCCTGACCTTTGCGACCGGCAAACTGGGCGGCGCGGGTACGTACGACGTGTACTACCTCGCCAATGACGGCTACTCGGTGCTCGGCGGCCCCTTCTCCCTGACCGTCGGCTGACCGGCCATGACGGGACCATGACGGGGGAACGCCCTCCCCTCTGCTGACCGTCCTGTTCAACAGGAGGCGACGTACGGCACGTCGCGGATGTACCTCTGCCACTCGGCGCGTGACAGACCGGATCCGACACGTCAGCACACATCGGTGGCCATCCGCGATGCGTCGACGCCGTAGGTCAGCAGAGGCATGTGGTAGGCGGAGACGTACAGGGTCCGGTCGTCCTTGCCGAAGGCCAGCGCAATGACGTCGCCCCCCGGGCTCGGAGAAGGCGGATCCGACCGGGCGCCGGGAGGCGACGTCCCACAGCCGGACCGAGCCGTCCGCTGTCCATGACGAGGACGAGCCGACCCGTTCGGGAGGGGCTGGGAAAGACGTAAAGATCGGCGAGATCAATGGCTGGATCGGTCTCGGCGCGGAAGCCGGAGAGGTGGTCGGACATGACGGTGCGACCTCCGCTGAAGGGCCAGGTCCTGCGATCGCGTGCCGTTGCCGGGCGGCCTGGACGATGTTCCAGGTGCCACGGTCACGGCACCTGGAACGGAAAACGACTCCTGGGGACGGGACCTTCCCCATGGACGGCCCGCCGAGGGGGGCCTCGGCCGACGGGAGCCATGCCGTTACAGTAGTCGGCCGCCGCATCCAGCAACGTGTTGAACGCCTGTGTGACCTTCTGTGCCTTGGTGGTGTCCTGGACCGTCATGGTCGGATTGGAGGCCTACCACATGTCGGCCTCCACGATCTTCGTCGCCAGCCAGTCGACGATGTGCGGATCGCCCCGGGATAGCCCTCCGCGACACCTTCGAACATCTCATCGAACCATGGCGCGGCGTTGGCGAAGATGTCCGCCATGTACGGCTTGAAGTCACCGTCATAGGTGACCGCACCGATGACCTGAGTGTCGTTGTTGATGAACGTGACGTCGATGCCAAGCCGGGCGGGGCGGAGAGGTTCCGGCAGAACGCCGCCAAGATCCAGGACGACGCCTTTCGCTACGAAAAGCTTGTCGGCACAGAGGAGAGCGGTTATTTCCGCGACCTCCCCGATGCGCTTGCCGTAACCGTCGGGCTGCCTGGCCACGGTCGGAGTCGCGTTTGCCGGAGTCGCCGACGTCTCGGACCTTTACGTCGTCATGACTCCCTCCCCCTTTGATCTTCTTTGGCCGGCCTGCGGGCTCCTTCTCCGTTCTGAGGTTGTTCGTTTTCTTCCCACTGCCGGCTTTGTCGCCCTGCTGGGCGATGGCAAGACGATCACGACAGCATGGGTCGAAGGCTCAGGAACGGTCCTCCGCAACCGGCTTTGAGCCGGAGTCCCCTCGACGGCGGCCGTCGAGGGGGCGGGCCGTGGTGTGCGGTCGGTGGAGGTGGTGGGCGCCGCAGCGTTCGATGGCCAGGAGCGCGGCGTCGTCTCCGGGTTCGTGGCCGATGTGGTTCAGCAGGTCGTGGTGGATCTGGCTTATCAGGGCCTCGGGTCCAGACGTGGGCGCGGAGGTGGCCCGCTCGGTGAGGTGGTGGACAGCTCCTTCGGGCGAGCGGGGTTCGATGACGCCGTCGGTGCAGAGCACCAGCGTGTCGCCGTCCTCGAACGTGAAGGGGCAGCGCGGTGGCTGGGTACAGGCAGTTCGCACATGCCCAGGGGGGTACGGGACGTCGCGCATGCAGGACGGTGACCTGGCCGTCGTGCAGCAGCAGGGGCGGCGGGTGGCCCAAGTTGATCATCTCGACCTGCGTGCCGTCGTCGGGGATGTCGAGCAGTAGAGCGGTGATGAAGTGCTCACCCGCATCGTGCTCGGTGTCTGCGACGTCCTTCAGATGTCTGCAGGCGCTCACCTCAAGGCCCGCGGCAAGTTCGGGCAGCGTGTCGTAGCGGTGCGCGCCTTCGCGGAACACGCCCAGCACCATGGATGCCTCACCGATGGCGGCCAGTCCCTTGCCTCGGACGTCGCCGATGATCACGCGGGTGCCGCGGTCGGAGCGGGCGATCGCGAACAGGTCGCCGCCTATGCGGGTCTCGTCCTCGGCTGCCAGGTACAGCCACGCCGCCCGCAGCGGCCCGATCCGATGGCGTGGTGGCCACAGCAGCACGAGCAAACGGGCTCGCGGAGCGCGTTGACCAGCTGTTCCCGCACTCGGACGTCAAGTCAAGCGAAGGCCGCGCGCAGCAGTGAAGGCAGTGTCGGCACAAACTCATCGGTCATGCGGCCGGATGGGCGCCGATGAGTTTCGCGCTGCGATCGCCTCTGTATGAGGTAGGAGGTAGTTGATGATGAGCTCATCGCAGCAGCCGGTGACCACGGCGGTGGTCACCGGAGCCAGCCGCGGTTTCGGAGCGGCGATCGCCGCCGCGCTGATCGACAGGGGGCACCGGGTCGTCGGCGTCGCACGCACCGCCGAGGCGCTCGCGGACCTGCGCCGGGAACTGGGTGCCATGTTCGTCCCGGTGGTCGCCGACGCGACCGACGCGGAGACCGCCCGCACCCTGATCGAGCAACACCAGCCCACACTGCTCGTGCTCAACGCGGGTGCGACGCCCGCCGCCGGCCCCGTGCACGAACAATCGTGGGAATCGTTCAGCCGCAACTGGCAGGTCGACACCCAACATGCTTTCCACTGGATCCGCGCGGCGCTGCGACACCCGCTGGCGCCCGACAGTCTGGTGGTGGCGATGTCCAGCGGCGCCGCACTGCGCGGCTCACCACTGAGCGGCGGATACGCGGGCGCGAAAGCGATGGTCCGATTCCTCGCCGCGTACGCCGCGGACGAATCCCGTCGCGCCGCCCTCGGCATCCGCTTCGCCACCGTGCTGCCGCAGATCACGCCGGCCACCGAACTCGGCGCCTCAGCCTCGATCCACCGCGTGATAGTCGGCCTGTGGACAGAGGAATAGGAAGAGGTGCCTGCTGACCTGCGATGATGGGAGTTCCTACGCTTCCAGC
>NZ_JBFBBE010000164.1:0-16451 GCF_040682555.1 Streptomyces sp. NPDC051172 | reverse complement strand
GATCTACCAGCGGTCCCGTTCGTCATTCACCGCAGGGCCAGCACGCCCACCCGCGCCTGGACAGCGCCCCAGCCAGCCTTAACTTCCCGGCCTTGAAGCAAAAGGCCACAAGGCAGCGCTCGGAACCACACAAGGCGCTCCCCCACCCCATCGGCGCCGCAAGGCACCACCGCACTTCACCATCACCGCCCAAGGCGAGAGTGTCGGTTTCCTCATCCTTCAAGAGCAGGACCGCAGCGAACACGTTCCCACTGACAAGGAACTCGCCGATGCCAAGAAGCACTCATGGATGCGTATCCCCCGCTTCGACTACACCCCCTCCAGCCGCCTGCGTTTCATACTCCGCGGCGGCAGCCCGCACCGCGCCGGCGAATGGGCCGACCTCCCCGACCGGCCGCTGGAAGACCAACTCGCCGAGATCGTGCAAGAGGTCGGCCTCCGCGGCGAAGCCGCGGAACGTAAACGCCTTGCAGACCAGCAAGCCAGAGAGGCACAGCAGAGGCGCTGGGAAGCCGCCATGCAGGAGGCCCGCGCGGCCTACGACCACGCCTATCGCGTCAAACACCTCGAGGAACAGGCAGACGCCTGGCACCAGGCCAACCACCTGACCGAATACATCACAGCGGTACGCAACCACGCAACATCGCTGCCGACCGGGCAAGAGCGGACCGAGATCGAGGCGTGGCTCGCATTCGCGGACGCTCACCTCCAACACCTCACCGCGTCCACCTCAGCACCGGACCTGCCCACGCCGCCGAAGCCCAGCGGCGACGACCTCAAGCCCTTCCTCGGCCACTGGAGCCTCTACGGGCCCCGCTCCTACTGAGCCTTAGCTTCGCCCGCAGCCTACAGAATTCGCCAGTGGGCGAAAGAGCGGCAACATAGCGGCGGATCATCGGTTACCGAAACCGGCGATCCGCCGAATACTTGTAGCTCCACCGCCACTCACTGACCAACCGTCGAAAAGCAGAAAGCAGACCAGAGGCAATCACACCGCCACGAGCCGGACCCGATCGCCGCAGAGCTTGGCCATGTCGTCGATATCGGAAGTCAGCATCACCACGGGACGGTGCTGTCGCAGCGCCGCTTCTGCGACAGCCGCATCGATC
Organism: Streptomyces sp. NPDC051172; assembly: GCF_040682555.1. NCBI lineage: Bacteria > Bacillati > Actinomycetota > Actinomycetes > Kitasatosporales > Streptomycetaceae > Streptomyces > Streptomyces sp. NPDC051172. Next base: position 15,342 of record NZ_JBFBBE010000164.1, on the reverse strand, counting down.
GCGTACTTGTGTCCGTGCAACCCGGCATTCATCAGCAACTTCGAGGCTGCCCTCGCCTCCTCGTCACCGACCGGGACGACCCGCAGCCCGGAAAGCACCCAGTTCAGGCGGGACTTGTTCGTACGGGCGTGGACGGCTTCGATAATGGTGAGCGCACTGATCACGACCTCCATGCCGCGCGAGCGCGCCTCAGCGATCAAAGCCACCACCTGCTCGTCGTCAGTGAGCAGCTTCGAGAGCCCCTCACTGTCGAGGACCAGCGTGCCCTCGTGACTCAGCCTGCGGCGGGCCACGCGGCCTCCTCGGCGAACACCTCGTCGAAGACCTGCCGAGCCCGCCGCCGGGCCGACTCGGGGACCGGCCCCTTGCGGCTCTCGTAATCCGCCAGGTACTCGTCCAGGACCTGGCCGCGCAACTCACGCTCGACGGCCTCGGCGATGAACGCGGAGAACTCCCGCTTGCCCACCCGCGCCCGGATCGCCTCAGCCGTCCCCTCCGGCAGCGACAGGCTCACCCGCGTCGCCGGCCCTTCCCCGATGCTGTACGTCGTCTCGCCCATACCCCGAGTGTGTCAAACGAGTAGGAAAAGCGCCACGACCCGGATCCTGTGCGGAGCCCGCAGAGTCGTGAAGAAGGCGTGTAGATGGGGCCTCTCCCGCCCACCCCTCGCACCGGGCAGCGCAACGCCCGAAACCCAGCATGGGCGCTCTCATCCCATCCCAGCACGATCCCAGCACAGTACGGATGACCAGGGGTGATGACAGGTGACGAGGGGTCAGCTATCCCAGCACCATCCCAGCACGGGAAAAAACCAAGGGTCCGACTCCGAAGAGTCGGACCCTATCTGACCTGCATGTTTGCCAGATCATCGACGTGGTGATATTTCACCCGCTACACGTTGAAGCGGAACTCCACCACATTTCGTCCTGCATCACATAGTTCTGCCCGATCTTCCATCGACGCCTCGCCCTTGACGCAGTCCTCGGCCACCGAGCCGGCCCCCAACAAGCCCTTGGCCGCCAAAGGACGGCAAATCTGCCGTGCGACATCCCTATAGGGGACATGCAAGCACGAACCAGTCCTCAGGCGCCGATGCCCAACTACACGTACCCCCAGCACCCAGGCCCGAACACCCCGCTGCAGACCCAGGTGGCCCTCCCCGAAGAGCCACCCGACGTGACCGAGCCCGTCGCTGCCACCCTCCTGCAGCTCCTTCGCACCCTGATCGCCGATTCGAGCCAGCAGCGCCCCGAGACCGGCAACAGCTAACCGAGTAACACGGGCGGCCGCTGGCTCTTCTCTCCCCATTCGAGGTACGACAGAACGTCGCATAACACCCGCAGCGCGCCCCACCCAGCGCGCCCGCACTGGGAGTCTCACCGCACGTGATCCGTTTCGCCTTCGCCGGCCGCTGCTCCACCGAGGACCTCCAAGACCCCGAGGCCTCCAGGAACTGGCAGCTTACCCGCGCCCGAGCCCTGGTCGAACCCGCCGGCGGCCAGATCGTCACCGAATACTTCGACGTCGGCCACAGCCGCTCCCTGCCCTGGCAGCGCCGCCCCCGCGCCAACGAACTCCTCCAAGCCCTCCGCAACCCCGACCGCGGATTCGACGCAGTCGTGATCGGCGAGCCACAGCGCACCTTCTACGGCAACCAGTTCGGCAACACCTTCCCCGTCTTCGTCCACTTCCGCATCCCCCTATGGGTCCCGGAGATCGGCGGCCCGATCGACCCGGACAACGAGGCCCACGACCTCGTCATGTCCGTCTTCGGCGGCATGAGCAAGGGCGAACGCAACCGCATCAAGATCCGGGTCCGGACCGCCATGAGCTCCCAGGCCCAGCTCCAAGGCCGCTACCTCGGCGGACGACCGCCCTACGGCTACCGGATCGCCGACGCCGGCCCCCACCCCAACCCCTCCAAAGCCGCCGTCGGCCAGCGCATCCACAAGCTCGAACCCGATCCCGCAGCCGCACCCGTCGTGCAGCGGATCTTCCGCCTGTACATCGACGGCATGAGCGACAAAGCCATCGCCGCCCAGCTCACCCGCGATGGCATCCCCTGCCCATCCGCCCACGACGCCGCCCGCAACCCGCACCGCAAGAAGACCGCGTGGCAGCAGGGTGCCGTGCGCGCCATCCTCATCAATCCCCGCTACACCGGCTACGAGATCTGGAACAAGCAACGCAAGGAAGAACGCCTCCTCGACGTCGACGACGTCACCCTCGGCCACCGCACCCGCATGACACACAACCCGACCGAGGAGTGGATCCGCTCCAACGAACCCGCCCACGAAGCGATCATCAGCCCCAACCGCTTCGACACCGTCCAAACCCTCCGCAGACAGCGCTCCCGCAACCAGGGACGCCAGGAACGAGCCGGAAAACAAGGCGGACGCCCCTACGCCCTGCGCGGACGGGTCCGCTGCACCCTGTGCGGACGCAAGATGCAGCCCGCCACCATCCGCAACCACGTCTACTACCGCTGCGAATTCAAAGACCAGGAACAAGCCCTCTACCCCGACCTCACCCACCCGCGCACCGTCAACCTACGCGAAGACGTTGTATGCCGGGCCCTGGACCAGTGGATCGCCCGGGCCTTCGCCCCCGACCGGCTCACCGCCACCCTCACCGCCCTCACCCACGCCAGCGCCGCAGCGAGCGCCGCAGAGACCCACACACCCGAGCAGGCCCAGGCACGCCAGACGATCAAGGACTGCGAGCGACGACTCGCCCGCTACCAGGCCGCCCTCGAAGCCGGAGCGGACCCAGCCGTCGTCACCCAGTGGATCAACGCAGCGCAACAAGACAAAGAGGCAGCGCAGAAGAAACTCGACGCGCTCCCCGCCCTCACCCGGAAGAAGCAATCCCCACTCGACGCCCAGCAGATCCGAGAAATCACTGACAGTCTTGGAGACATTGCACAGCGCATCCACACGGCCGACGCCGACAAGAAAGACCCACTCTACGAAGCCCTGGGCATCACCATCAGCTACGAACACGCAAAGAGGACCGCGACCGTAAGGTCGAGGCCCTCATCACCGTATCGTCAGCGGTTGTGTCCGAGGGGGGACTTGAACCCCCACGCCCGATAAAGGGCACTAGCACCTCAAGCTAGCGCGTCTGCCATTCCGCCACCCGGACCAGGTGTCTGCCGCCTGGCCAGAGGTGTTCCCCGCGGCGACATGGACAACAATACCAAGCTTTCGGAGTGCCTTTCACCTGCATATCCGCCCCTCGGGCAGCGGCTCCGGACGGCCCGGCTCGGGCAGCAGGACGTGTCACATGAGGTGACTGCACGACTACGGCCGCGGTCCGGCGCGGCGCCTTCAGGCGTATCGCGCCATGCCGAGGTGATCGCCGGGTGGCACCCCTGGGGGCGCCACCCGAGCGTCTGTCACGGCATGAGGTGGTAGTCCGGGAAGTTCCCCGGCAGCCGCTCTCCCGCCGGGCCCTGGGTCACGGCACGCACCAGCAGCTCGCCGCCGACGAAGGCGCCGCGCCAGGACGCGCCGAAGCCGCCGAACAGTTCGTCGCGGTCACCGCGGGAGCGCGGCTTGCCGTGGCCGACCTTGAAGGCCCGGATCTGCGGGGCCAGCCGGTCGAAGGTCGCCCTGTCGTCCGTGGACAGGGTGGCCACCAGCGCACCGTTGGACGCGTTCATCGCGGCCAGCAGCTCCGCCTCCGTGTCGACCAGGACGATGCTGTCGACCGGGCCGAACGGTTCCGCGTGGTGCAGGGGTGACGACGGCGGCGGGTTGAGGAGAGTCACCGGATGGACGTACGCCGAGGTGTCCTGGCCGGGCAGGAACCTGCCGTCGGCCTCGCTGCCGCGGTGCAGCGGGACCGCGCCCCGGTCGATGGCCTCGGCGACCTGGTCGCGCAGCTCCTTGGCCTTGGCCGCGTTGATGACCGGCCCGAAGTCCAGCTGCGGATACGGGTCGTCGCCGTGCTCGACCGCCAGCGGGTGTCCCACCCTGAGCGTGCGCACCGCCGGGAGGTACGCCGCCAGGAACTCGTCGAACAGCTGCCGTTGGACGACGAAGCGCGGGTACGCCGTGCAGCGCTGCTTGCCGTAGTCGAAGAGCTTCGGGATCACTGCGGCGAGCGCGTCCCAGTCCGAGTGGTTCCAGATGCCCCAGGTGTTGAGTCCTTCCTGTTCGAGTACATGGCGCTTCCCGAGGTCGGCGACGGCCGTGGCGACCGCCGCGCCGGTGTCTCGGCCGCCGACGAAGGAGACGCAGCCGATCTCGGGCGCCCGTACCAGCGCCTGGGACAGCTCGCCCCCGCTGCCGCTGACGAGGGTGGCGGGAATCCCCTCGCGGGCGGCGAGCGCACAGGCCAGGGTCAGACAGGCGAGGCCGCCGTCGGTCGGGGTCTTGGCTATCACCGCGTTGCCTGCCAGTGCCTGGACCAGCATGGCGTGAACGAGCACGCTCATCGGATAGTTCCAGCTCGCGATGTTGGACACCGGGCCGTCCAGCGGGGCCCGGCCGTCGAGCATCGGGTCGATGCCGTCGACGTACCAGCGCACGCCGTCGACGGCCCGGTCGACGTCCGCCTGCGCGAGCCGCCAGGGCTTGCCGATCTCCCACACCAGGAGCAGGGCGAGGAGTTCGCGGTGCTCGGTGAGGGCGTCGAGGGTGGCCGCGACGCGGGCGCGGCGCTCGTCGAGGGGGACGTGCCGCCAGGAGCGGTGCTGGTCGAGCGAGGCGCGCACGGCCTGGTGGGCGGTTTCGCGGTCGAGGCGGGGCGGTCCGGCGACGGGGCTGCCGTCGACGGGGCTGGTGGCGGGCAGGGCCCGGCCGTCGGCCTGCCAGGCGGAGTTCCAGAGATTGAGGACGCGGTCGTCCCGGAAGGCCTCCGGGGCGACGGACAGGCAACGCTGCCAGGCGTCGGCCCAGGAGGTGCCTGATTTGAGGGTGAGGGTTGTTGCCATAGGGGTTTCTCCGCTCTCGGTGCACAGTCGGGGGCGGGGGGTGCATGGCTCGTCGCGCGCCGGCTCGCACTGCCGTGCGCGGACGTCGTACGAAGCACGCCGTGACACACGCGGTGGTCCGTCACGGTCGCCTCACATCAACTATGAGCGGCCGCGCGCCCGCGTTCGAGACACGCGAGCACAAGTTTCGCCGTCTCGGTCGGTGTGTTTCCCACACCCACCCCGGCCGCCTCCAGAGCCTCCTTCTTCGCCTGTGCGGTGCCGGAGGAGCCGGACACGATCGCGCCCGCGTGCCCCATCGTCCTGCCCTCGGGGGCGGTGAAACCGGCGATGTAGCCGACGACGGGCTTGGTGACGTGGTCACGGACGTATGCGGCGGCGCGTTCCTCGGCGTCGCCGCCGATCTCCCCGATGAGGACGATCAGTTCGGTGTCGGGGTCGTCCTGGAAGGCGGCCAGGCAGTCGATGTGGGTGGTGCCGACGACCGGGTCGCCGCCGATTCCGACACATGTCGAGAAGCCGATCTCGCGGAGTTCGTACATGAGTTGGTAGGTGAGCGTGCCGGACTTGGACACCAGGCCGATGCGGCCCGGCTTGGTGATGTCGGACGGGATGATGCCCGCGTTGGACTGGCCGGGGGTGATCAGGCCCGGGCAGTTGGGGCCGATGACGCGCGTGCCCTTCGCCTGGGCGTGGGCGTGGAAGGCGACGGAGTCGTGGACGGGGATGCCCTCGGTGATGACGACCGCGAGGCCGATGCCGGCGTCGGCGGCCTCGACGACGGCCGCCTTCGCGAAGGCCGGCGGCACGAAGACGACGGTGACGTCGGCGCCGGTCGCGTGGATGCCCTCGGCGACGGATCCGAAGACGGGGACGCTGCTGGGGGCACCTCCCAGGCCCTCAAGGCACTGGGGGACGTCGAAGTCGACGGTGCGGCCCGCCTTGCGCGGGTTGACACCGCCGACGATGTTCGTGCCGGCCGCGAGCATGCGCCGGGTGTGCTTCATGCCCTCGCCGCCGGTCATGCCCTGGACGAGGACCTTGCTCTCCTTGGTGAGGTAGATGGCCATGTCGGGCTCCTTCAGCCGCTGGTGGCGAGTTGGGCGGCACGGCCGGCGGCGCCGTCCATGGTGGTGGCCTGCTGGACCAGGGGATGCGCGCGCTCGTCGAGGATGGCGCGACCACGGGCGGCGTTGTTGCCGTCGAGGCGCACGACCAGTGGTTTGGTCAACTGCACGCTGTCCAGGGCCCGCACGATGCCGTCGGCGACGGCGTCGCAGGCGGTGATCCCGCCGAAGACGTTGGCGAAGACCGACTTGACGGCCGGGTCGGACAGGATGACCGAGAGGCCGTCGGCCATGGTCCGGGCGGAGGCTCCGCCGCCGATGTCGAGGAAGTTGGCGGGGCGGGCGCCGCAGCCCGCGACGACGTCAAGGGTCGACATGACCAGACCCGCGCCGTTGCCGATGATGCCGACCTCGCCGTCCAGTTTGACGTAGTTGAGGCCCCTGGCGGCGGCCGCCGCCTCCAGCGGGTCGTCGTGCTCCACGCCCTCGGCGCCCCAACGCGCCTGCCGGAAGCGGGCGTTGTCGTCGAGGGTGACCTTGCCGTCGAGGGCGAGGATCTGGCCCTGCGTGGTCCGTACGAGCGGGTTGACCTCGACGAGGACGGCGTCCTCACGGACCAGGACCTCCCAGAGCCGTACGAGGACGTCGACGGTCTGCGGGGGCAGTCCGGCCGCCTCGGCGATCTCGTTCGCCTTCGCCGAGGTGACGCCCCCGGCCGGGTCGATGTGGACACGGGCCACCGCCTCCGGCCGGCTTGCGGCGACCTCCTCGATCTCCATGCCTCCCTCGGCGGAGGCGATGGCGAGGAAGCGGCCCACCGCACGGTCGAGCACATAGGAGACGTAGAACTCGCTCTCTATGTCCACGGGTTGGGCCAGCATCACCTTGCCGACGGTGTGGCCGTTGATGTCCATACCGAGGATCTGACGTGCGCTGAGCTCCGCGGCGGCCGGGTCCGCGGCGAGCTTCACACCGCCCGCCTTGCCGCGCCCGCCTGTCTTGACCTGAGCTTTCACTACTACGCGCCCGCCGAGTGCGCGGGCGATCTCACGGGCCCTCTTGGGAGAATCGGTGACCTCGGCCCTCGGCACCGGGATTCCGTGTTCTTCGAAGAGTTGCCTTGCCTGGTGCTCGTACAGGTCCATTCCGGCTCCTGACTCAAAAGTGCCGCACGCCCCCTGGACACCACCCACTGGATGCGGGATAACAAGGTTCATACAGTATTCGTCGACTGTATGCAATGTACCGCGAGAGCAGTTCGAACCCCTACGAAGGGACAGGACTTCGCCATGCCCGACGACACCCAGGACGTGATTTCCGGTGGTCATCTCGTTGCCAAGGCACTCAAGGCCGAGGGGGTCGACCGCATCTACACGTTGTGCGGCGGCCACATCATCGACATCTACGACGGCTGCGTCGACGAGGGCATAGAGGTCGTCGACGTCCGTCATGAGCAGGTCGCCGCCCATGCCGCCGACGGTTACGCCCGCCTCACCGGCAAACCCGGCTGCGCGGTCGTCACCGCGGGCCCGGGCACGACGGACGCCGTCACCGGTGTCGCGAACGCCTTCCGCGCGGAGTCCCCGATGCTGCTGATCGGCGGCCAAGGCGCCCTCACCCAGCACAAGATGGGGTCCCTGCAGGACCTGCCGCACGTCGACATGATGACGCCGATCACCAAGTTCGCGGCGGCCGTGCCGGACACGGCCCGCGCGGCGGACATGGTGTCCATGGCGTTCCGCGAGTGCTACCACGGCGCGCCGGGCCCCTCCTTCCTGGAGATCCCGCGCGACGTGCTCGACGCCAAGGTGCCGGTGAGCAAGGCGCGCGTGCCGAAGTCAGGGGCCTATCGCGCCTCGACCCGCTCGGCCGGCGACCCCGAGGCCATCGAGAAGCTCGCCGATCTGCTCGTGCACGCCGAGAAGCCGGCCATCCTGCTCGGCAGCCAGGTGTGGACGACCCGCGGCACCGAGGCGGCGATCGACCTCGTACGGACCCTCAACATCCCCGCCTACATGAACGGGGCGGGCCGCGGCACCCTCCCGCCCGGCGACCCGCACCACTTCCAGTTGTCGCGCCGGTACGCCTTCTCCAACGCGGACGTCATCGTGATCGTCGGCACGCCCTTCGACTTCCGCATGGGCTACGGCAAGCGGCTCTCCCCGGACGCGACCGTCGTGCAGATCGACCTCGACTACCGGACGGTGGGCAAGAACCGGGACATCGACCTCGGGATCGTCGGTGACGCGGGCCTGGTACTGAAGTCGGTGACCGAGGCGGCCTCGGGGCACGCTTTCAATGGATACAGCAACGGCGGTGCGTCCAAGCGCAAGGAGTGGCTCGACGAGCTGCGTGCCGCCGAGCAGACCGCGATCGAGAAGCGGCTGCCGAGCCTGCGGTCCGACGCCTCACCGATCCACCCCTACCGCCTGGTCAGCGAGATCAACGACTTCCTCACCGAGGACTCCATCTACATCGGCGACGGCGGCGACATCGTCACCTTCTCCGGGCAGGTCGTCCAGCCCAAGTCACCCGGGCACTGGATGGACCCGGGCCCGCTCGGCACCCTCGGTGTCGGCGTCCCCTTCGTACTCGCGGCCAAGCAGGCGCGCCCCGACAAGGAAGTGGTGGCTCTCTTCGGGGACGGCGCCTTCTCCCTCACCGGCTGGGACTTCGAGACCCTCGTCCGCTACGACCTCCCCTTCGTCGGCATCGTCGGCAACAACTCCTCCATGAACCAGATCCGCTACGGCCAGGCCCAGAAGTACGGCCTGGAGCGCGAGCGGGTCGGCAACACCCTCGGCGACGTGCACTACGACAAGTTCGCGCAGATGCTGGGCGGTTACGGCGAGGAGGTCCGCGACCCCGCCGACATCGGCCCGGCGCTGCAACGTGCCCGTGAGTCGGGCAAGCCGTCGCTGATCAACGTCTGGGTCGACCCGGACGCGTACGCCCCCGGAACCATGAACCAGACGATGTACAAGTGAGGTGGCCCGCATGACTGGAACGCCCACCAAGGCCCTCGCAGGCATCCGTGTCCTCGACATGACCCACGTCCAGTCGGGGCCCTCCGCCACCCAGCTGCTCGCCTGGCTCGGGGCGGACGTGGTCAAGCTGGAGGCACCGACCGGTGACATCACGCGGGGGCAGCTGCGCGACCTCCCGGACGTCGACTCCCTCTACTTCACGATGCTCAACTGCAACAAGCGGAGCATCACCCTGAACACCAAGACCGAGCGCGGCAAGGAGATCCTCACCGAGCTGATCCGGCGCTCCGACGTCATGGTCGAGAACTTCGGACCGGGCGCGGTCGACCGCATGGGCTTCACCTGGGACCGCATCCAGGAGATCAATCCGCGGGTCGTCTATGCCTCCATCAAGGGGTTCGGGGACGGCCCGTACACCAACTTCAAGGCGTACGAGGTCGTCGCGCAGGCCATGGGCGGGTCGATGTCGACCACCGGTTTCGAGGACGGGCCGCCGCTGGCGACGGGGGCCCAGATCGGGGACTCGGGGACAGGCGTCCACGCCGTGGCGGGGATACTCGCGGCGCTGTTCCAGCGGGAGCACACCGGGCGCGGTCAGCGGGTGAACGTGGCCATGCAGCACGCTGTGCTCAACCTCTGCCGGGTGAAGCTGCGCGATCAGCAGCGCCTGGCCCACGGCCCGCTCGCTGAATATCCCAACGACGACTTCGGCACCGAAGTTCCCCGTTCCGGGAACGCGTCCGGCGGCGGCCAGCCCGGCTGGGCGGTCAAGTGCGCGCCGGGCGGCCCCAACGACTACGTGTACGTCATCGTGCAGCCCGTCGGCTGGAAGCCGATCAGCGAGCTCATCGGCCGGCCGGAGCTGGCCGATGACCCCGAGTGGTCGACGCCTCAGGCCCGGCTGCCCAAGCTCAACAAGATGTTCCAGCTGATCGAGGAGTGGTCCTCGACGCTGCCCAAGTGGGAGGTGCTGGAGCGGCTCAACGCCCACAACATCCCGTGCGGGCCGATCCTGTCCACCAAGGAGATCATCGAGGACGACTCGCTGATCGCCAACGAGATGGTCGTCACCGTCCCGCATCCCGAGCGCGGCGAGTTCACGACGGTGGGCAGCCCGCTCAAGCTCTCCGACTCCCCCGTCGAGGTGACCAGTTCACCGCTGCTCGGCGAGCACAACGAAGAGGTCTACATCGGCGAACTCGGCCTCGGCGACGAGGAACTGCGCCTGCTCAAGTCGAACGGAGTGATCTGACGTGATGGCCGAAGACCGGGAGCTGAGGGTGCGGTCGCTCCTCGACACTGTGCGGGCCGAGGGGCGCACCGCGCTCACCGCTCCCGAGGGCAAGGTGATCGCCGACGCGTACGGCATCGCCGTACCCGGCGAGGAAGTGGCGACCGACGTCGACGAGGCCGTCTCGTACGCCGCGCGCTTCGGCGGGCCTGTGGTCATGAAGATCGTCTCCCCTGACATCCTGCACAAGACCGACGCCGGCGGTGTGATCGTCGGCGTCGAGGGCGCCGCGGACGTCCGGGCCGCGTTCCACGAAATCGTCGAGAACGCGCGCGCGTACCACGCGTCCGCGCGCATCGAGGGCGTACAGGTCCAGGAGCTGCTCCCGCAGGGGCAGGAGGTCATCGTCGGCGCGGTGACGGACCCGACGTTCGGCAAGGTCGTCGCCTTCGGGCTCGGCGGGGTGCTCGTCGAGGTCCTCAAGGACGTCACGTTCCGCCTGGCGCCCGTGAGCGCCGACGAGGCGCTGTCCATGCTGGACTCGATCCGCTCGGCGGAGGTCCTGCACGGGGTGCGCGGGCAGGCGGGCGTCGACCGGTGGGCGATCGCCGAGCAGATCCGCCGGGTCTCACAACTGGTCTCGGACTTCCCAGAGATCGCGGAGGTCGACCTCAACCCGGTGATCGCCACTCCTGAGGGCGCGGTCGCGGCGGACATCCGCGTGATCCTCGCCGAGTCGGTGCCGAAGCCTCGGCGCACGTACACGCGCGAGGAGATCCTCACCTCCATGCGCCGCCTGATGCAGCCCTCGTCGGTCGCCGTGATCGGTGCTTCGGGCGAGCAGGGCAAGATCGGCAACTCGGTGATGCGCAACCTCATCGACGGTGGCTTCGCCGGAGAGATCCATCCGGTGAACCCCAAGGCCGATGACATTCTGGGCCGCAAGGCGTACAAGAGTGTCACGGACGTTCCCGGTGAGGTGGATGTGGCGGTCTTTGCGATCCCCGCCAGGTTCGTGGCCTCGGCCCTGGAGGAGGTGGGACGCAAGAAGATCCCGAACGCCGTGCTGATCCCCTCCGGGTTCGCGGAGATCGGAGAGCACGAACTCCAGGAGGAGATCGTCGCGATCGCCGAGCGGCACGGCGTGCGCCTCCTCGGGCCGAACATCTACGGCTACTACTCGACGTGGCAGGACCTGTGCGCCACGTTCTGCACGCCGTACGACGTCAAGGGCGGTGTCGCGCTGACCTCGCAGTCCGGTGGCATCGGGATGGCCATCCTGGGTTTCGCGCGCACCACGAAGACGGGTGTGTCGGCGATCGTGGGCCTGGGCAACAAGTCGGACCTGGACGAGGACGACCTGTTGACCTGGTTCGGGGAGGACCCGCACACCGAGTGCATCGCGATGCACCTGGAGGACCTCAAGGACGGCCGCGCCTTCGTGGAGGCCGCGCGGGCGACCGTGCCGAAGAAGCCGGTCGTGGTGCTCAAGGCGGGCCGTACGGCGGCGGGTGCGAAGGCGGCAGGTTCGCACACCGGGGCGCTGGCGGGCGACGACGCCGTGTACGACGACATCCTCAGGCAGGCGGGTGTCATCAGGGCGCCCGGGCTGAACGAAATGCTCGAGTACGCGCGCGCGTTGCCGGTGCTTCCCGCTCCCCAGGGTGACAACGTCGTGATCATCACCGGGGCCGGCGGCAGCGGTGTGCTGCTGTCCGACGCGGTGACCGACAACGGCCTGTCCCTGATGGAGATCCCGCCCGACCTGGACGAGTCCTTCCGGAAGTTCATCCCGCCCTTCGGGGCCGCGGGCAACCCGGTCGACATCACCGGGGGCGAGCCGCCGTCGACGTACGAGGCGACGATCCGGCTGGGCCTTCAGGACCCGCGCATCCACGCGCTCGTCCTCGGCTACTGGCACACCATCGTCACTCCCCCGATGGTCTTCGCGGAGCTCACCGCGCGCGTCGTGGCCGAATTCCGCGAACGCGGCATCGAGAAGCCCGTGGTGGCCTCCCTCGCGGGCGACGTCGAGGTCGAGGAGGCCTGCCAGTACCTCTACGAACGAGGGGTCGTGGCCTACCCGTACACGACTGAGAAGCCGGTGGCCGTGCTCGGTGCGAAGTACCGGTGGGCGCGGGCGGCGGGGCTGTTGGGGGGCGGTTCATGAGCTGAGCGAAGCGTGGGGCCAGCCGACAGTGCGGTCGGCCGGCCCCGGGACCCGTGCGCACGCGAAAGGCATTGGACAGGGGGCGCTGGCCAGAGCTTTCGATGCAAGGGGTGCTGAGCGATGACAACCACCGACCACTCGACGTCCGTCCCCTACAGGGAGGTGACGGATCGCAACGGCCGCGTGTACCGGATCGGTGAGTCCGATACCGACGTCATGGGCCGACCACGCAAGTGGATGGTCATCCTGCCCTGGGTGGGCATGATGGGCATCAGTTCCGCCGAGTACGCGTTCACGTCGGCGGAGGACACGCTCCACGAGGCTCATCTGTGGAGCAGCGGACACATCTTCTGGCTGATGGGCGTCTGGGTGTTCTTCCAGGCGGCCGTGGCCTTCCCCGCCGGTCAGCTGCGGGAGAGCGGCAGGCTGCCCGCCCGCACGGCGATGATGATCGGCGCCGTCGGCACCATGCTGGGCTATCTGTCGCTGGCGTACGCGCCGAACGTGGCCGTCGCGTATTTCGGCTTCGGCATGTGCAGCGGCATCGGCGCCGGCCTCGTCTACGCGACCTGTGTGAACATGGTCGGCAAGTGGTATCCGGAGCGCAAGGGCGGCAAGACGGGCTTCGTCAACGGCGGTTTCGCCTACGGGTCCGTGCCCTTCGTCTTCCTGTTCACCTCGTACATGGACCTGAGCAACTACCGGACCGTGCTCGCCTGTTTGGGCATCGGGCTGTGCCTGGTGGTGGCCGCGGCCGGCTGGTTCTTCAAGGACCCGCCGAAGAACTGGTGGCCCGCGCACGTCGACCCGCTGAGGATGACCGACGACCCGAAGATCCGCCGGGCCCTGGAGAAGAATCCGCCCGCCGTCAAGCAGTACACCCCCAAGGAGGCCGCCCGTACCCCCGTCCTGTGGATGATGTGGTTCTGTCTGCTGTGCACGGCCGGCATCAACATCTTCGGCATCGCCTTCCAGGTGCCGTTCGGCAAGGACATGGGGTTCGCGGGCGTGGTCGTGGCCGCCGCGATGTCCCTGAAGGCCGTCGTCAACGGCACCGGGCGCGGTGTCATCGGCTGGATCTCCGACCGCTACGGCCGCCGCAACACACTGATCACCGTCTGCATCGTGCTCGGCACGGCGCAGTTCGGCGTGCTGGTCTCCGGCCAGATGGGCAGCATGCCGTTCTTCCTGTTCTGCTCCATGGTCTCCGGTTTCGGCGGCGGGGCGATCTTCCCGCTGTTCGCGGCCATGACGGCGGACTACTTCGGCGAGAACTACAACGCCACCAACTACGGATTGGTCTACAGCTCGAAGCTGATCTCCGGGCTCGTCGGCTCCGGCCTGGGCGCGGTCGTCGTCGGCGCCTGGGACTACCACGGCGCGTTCGTGCTGGCGGGTTCCGTCGGCCTGGCCTCCGCGGTACTGGCGCTCTTCCTGAAGTCCCCGGGCCGGCCCAAGGCCCGGCGCATCGTCCCCAACCCGCACCCGCTCGGCGAGGAGATGGCACAAGCATGACAGCAGACCCGCTCTCGGCCGATCCGACAGCCGCGAACCGTCCCTTCCGTGAAGTGACCGACGCGCGAGGCCGCGTCTACCGCATCGGCGAGACCGACCGGGACATCCTCGGCCACTCCCGCAAGCTCATGGTGTACCTCCCGTGGATCGCCATGATGGCCATCAGTGTCTTCGAGTACGCGTACGGCTCCGCGGAGGACACCCTGTCCCACGCGCACGGCTGGACGCAGTCCGACACCTTCTGGATCCTCAGCGTCTGGGTGTTCTTCCAGGCCGGCATCGCCTTCCCGGCGGGCTGGCTGCGTGAGAAAGGCATCCTGACGGCCCGCAAGGCCATGTACACCGGCTCCGGGATGTGCCTGGTCGGGTTCCTCGCCCTGTCGCACCTGAGCGACGTGTGGCTGGCGATCCTGGGCTTCGGTGTCGTCGGCGGGCTCGGTGCCGGCCTGGTCTACGCGACCTGCATCAACATGGTGGGCAAGTGGTTCCCCGAGCGCCGCGGCGCCCGCACCGGATTCGTCAACGGCGGCTTCGCCTATGGGTCGCTGCCGTTCATCTTCATCTTCAACTACGCCTTCGACACCGGGAACTACCACCGCGTCCTGGACCTGATCGGCTGCTACATCATGATCGTGGTGTTCGGCTGTGCGTTCTTCTTCAAGGACCCGCCGAAGAACTGGTGGCCCGCAGACATCGACCCGCTGACCTTCTCCGGGGCCCGGAAGAGCGCGGAGAGCCTCGCCAAGAACCCGCCCGCGGCGAAGCAGTACACGCCCAAGGAGGCCATTCGGACGGGCATGCTGCCCCTGATGTGGATCTCGATCGTGATGACCGCCGGTGTGTCGATCTTCGGGATCTCCTTCCAGGTCGACTACGCCAAGGAGGTCGGCTTCGGCCCTCTGGTGGCGGCGTCCTCCATGGGTGTCATGGCGGTCATCAACGGCATAGGACGCGGTGTGGTGGGCTGGCTGTCCGACAAGTGGGGCCGCAAGTCGACCCTGGTGTTCGTCATCGTCGTCCTGGGAATGGCCCAGTTCGGTGTGATCCTGGCAGGCGAGATGAAGAGCGAGTGGCTCTTCCTGTTCTTCGCGTTCCTCTCCGGCTTCGGCGGCGGCGCGTTCTACCCGATGTTCGCGGCGCTCACCCCGGACTACTTCGGGGAGAACTACAACGCCAGCAACTACGGCCTGGTGTACAGCGGAAAGCTGGTCAGCGGTCTGTTCGGCGGTGGCCTGGGCTCCATGGTGGTCGCGGCCTGGGGCTACAACGGGGCGTACGCGCTGGCCGGCGGCGTCTCGATGGTCGCGGCGGCGATCGCTCTGCTGCTGCGACAGCCGGGGCGCAGCAGTTCGGATGCGCTGACTCCGCAACCGCAGCCCACGGGCTGACGGTTGCCGGCACGCGCGCGTGAGGCGGCCCTCCCCGGGAGGGCC
>NZ_JBFBBE010000163.1:0-16573 GCF_040682555.1 Streptomyces sp. NPDC051172 | reverse complement strand
AATTTGAAACGCTTGTGGGGGCCAACCCAACACTTTTTCCAATCTCGTATCCCCCCCCGCCCCCTTAACCGGCTAAACGAGGACCCCCGCCGCGATTGCGGCTCGGCTCCTCGGTGTGCGTCGGTTGCAATTTTGGTTGCATTTACAGACGACATTCAGGACATCTCGCCGAACAGGGAGGCGCACCCCCGGCTCCCGGCGGACACCTGGCACCAACCTGCAGCGCTGGGGGACCTACGGAACTTGACGGTAGATGTCGCGGCGATTCCCGACAGCCAGGACCCACACGACCAGCTGACCGTCCTCGACGGTGTAGACGACACGGTAGTCGCCGATCCGGAGCCGCCAACGGGCGCGGTGCCCCTGAAGCGCCTTGATGTCGAACGCAGTGGTCTCCCCCGCGTCCATCGCCTTCTGGAGTTCGGCCAGACGGTACAGAATACGAAGGGCGTCCGGGCGCGAGATCTTGAGCATGTCCCGCTGAGCGTGCGGCGTGAAGCGCGTGACGTACCCCACGAGGTCAGCCCTGATCGGCACGCAGCAGGGCGGCCATCTCTTCGATCGAGACCGACCCCTCCGCACCCTCGGACTCGGCTTCGTCGGCCAGCCGGTTGAGCCACGCCTCTTCGGCGTTCTCCGCGACCTCACGCAGGCGCTGGTACTCCTGGATGTCGATCACGACGGCTTCCTGCTTGCCCCGCCGAGTGATGATCGTCGGGGTGTCCTCCCGGCGGGCGCGATCGATGACGTCAGCGAGGTGACTGCGGACCTCGGCCATGGATTCGATCACCGGTTTACTCATGTCATGAATGTAGCAGATGTACATGAAGGTCGCAGAGTACAGGGTGGCCGCGGCGGCATCTGTCTCCGCGGCGTTCCCCTCTTTCAGCCTCTCGATCACGAGGTGAGCCCGCGCCCCCACTGGCACGGAGACCGGGGCGGCATGTGACTCTCAGATGGCTGCCTCTCGTGGCTCGAAACGTTTCGGCTCCCAGCACTCCACGACGGCGCCGCCGCCGATCTGGAAGTGCGAATAAGTCGCTGCGTAGAGCAATGTCGGCGAACCGTTGTGTGCAGATGGCCAATACAGGCCGAAAAACCCCCTGGTCGCACGGCGCCTGGCCGAGATCAGTAGCCGTTGGCACCACACCACGTGTTACAGCCCCGACTCAACTCCAGCCTCGCCGGAAAGGTTCCATGTCGAGGCCAGCCAGGCCAGGTCGGCTCTGGCCTGGCGGCGGGTCGCCCGCTCGCGCGAGAACAGCTCCTCGGTCTTCGTCAGCACCAGCGTGTACGGGCGCCCCTGCCGCCTGGTCACATGGCTTACGGGCAGCTCGGCCGTGTCGATCCTGCTGTGCACGTGCCGCCTTCCGTCCTTCGCCAGCGGCCACTCCATCGTCCGCTGCGAACGGGAGCCGAGAAACGCGCCCAGACTGCCGCACAGGTCGCAGCCGCACCCGGTCCACGCCACCGACCAGTCATCCGCGGCGCGAGGCGCCCGTCGTGCGAGCGCGCCGAGCCGGTCCCCGCACTCCCGTGCCACCGCTCCGAGCCCCGCCGCCGGGGGCTCCCCCTCCGTCTGTTCCTGCGCCGCATGGCGCAGCATCGGCAGCAGGCACTCGAGGACCCTGTCCGGGTGGGAACGCAACGCTGCCATGATCCGGCCGCGCAGCATCGCGTCGGCCGCTTCCAGGATGCGCAGCAGCGGCAGGCTCAGCCGCTCCAACCGCGCGCGGCGGATCTCGGCCGGCCCGGTTTCGGTCCACAGCCGCAGCTCACCGTCCACCTGGGTCCAGGCCCCGGCCAACAGCAGCTGGGCCACCTCGGGACTCCGGGCGGAGAACAGCGCCGCGCACAGCCGGGGAAGCTGCTCGGTCCAGCCGTACCGGTGTTCTTCGAAGCGGTTCTGCGCGCCACCGAACCAGCCCTCGGCGACCTGGCCCAGCCATGGGACGCCGTACCGCTTCGCCACCGCGGCCAGATCGTCCGCGTGCTCCGGAATGAGCGCGTCGATCCGGAACGGCTCAAGGAGCATCGCGGCGGTCCCGGGCGCCCGAAGGCCCTCGGCCACCCGCAGCGCGCTCCCCAGCTGCCCGGGCTGTACACCACTGCCCTTCCAGAACGGCGCGAGGGACTCGGCCGCGGCGCGTGCGCCGTCCCGGTCGCCCTTGGTGATACGGGCCTGCAGTTCCTCGAGTGCCCACCGCGATCCGGCCTCGCCGCGCGCCGCGAAGGCCCGCTCTCGTGGCCACACCACGACCGCGGCCCGCCGGTACCAGCGGTCCAGCGTGTTGCCGTAGTTGCCCATGTAGCCCTCGTACTGGGAGTCATAGGGCTTCAGGTCCGCACTCGGGGTACTGGCGCAGCTCTCGTAGTCGCGGACGTACAGCGAGATCTGCTCGCCGTCGGCGTCGTCCGGACCGGTCCACCAGCCGAGGGTGATCTCGTCGTCGATCAGCTCGCCGAGCTCGTAGTCCTCGTCCTCGTCGGCACCCGCGCCGTCGACCGCGGCTGCTTCCTCTCCCCCTTCCTCTTCGTCCGCCTCTTCGTCGTCGTAGTCGTAGTCGTCCCAGGGGTCGTACCCAGCCGGAGTGGCGTCCCAGGTCTCCTTCACCTCGGCGAGGGCGAGTACCGTCTCGCACCCTGCCTGGGCCGCCGCGGCGCGCAGCAGCGCGGCACGCTCCGCGTCGGCGCCCTTGAGCCGGTCCCAGCCGAGGCCCCGCTGGGTGTACTCGTGATCGAGCAGGTAGACAAGACGACGGGGCGGATCGAGGTCCCGGCCGCCGTAGCGCGGCCTGGCCGGTGCGTCGAAGTGCTGCTCCAGACAGTGCGCCACGTCGTCGAGCGGGCCGGCCTCCTGCTCCGGGGCCCCTCGCTCGGCCAGCAGGTTGAACGTGAGGGTCACCCGGTAGCCGCTCCTGACCGGTGTCACCTCGTGCGGGCAGTCGGCGTAGAAGGCCACCAGGCTCAGCTCCGTCTTCGACGCACGGTAGGTCCGGTTCTGCCCGGCGTGCCCGATGACCAGCTCGCCTCCGGTGTGAGCGGAGGGCAGCGACAACACCAGCGTGCCCACCATGGCGTCGTCCTTCTCCGAGTCCTGGTGGGGGAGGAAGAACTGCCCCTTGCCGTACACGAGGAGGGCGTGCGGCTCGGCCCTGAGCCGGGTCGACGCGGGCAGCCCGAGCTCGTCCCGGAAGTACTCCAGCACGCCGTCGAGCAGCGTCGGCCAGGCCGGGCCGCCCAGCATGACCTGGTCCGGCGGGATCTGCCAGGTGTCGCGCACACTGCTGTCGCTCAGGGTCTCCTCCCCCCGGCCGAACAGTGCCGGACGCGCCACCGCGATCAGCTCCCTCACCTGCGGCGCGCGCAGCGGCAGACGCACGGGTCCGACCCCGGCCACCTCAAGGCGGACGCCGTCCGCCGGTGCTTCGAGCCGGGCGCTGAACTCCGCCGCCCTCGCCCCGCCGAGAAGCACGCCCAGCCGCTCCCTGGCACTTTTGGCCATGCGTCCGTCCTCCCTGTTCCCTCGGCCGTGTCGCCGCGATCCGACTCTACGGAGGAGCGGGACTGCGGGTGGCCGTCTCACCCGTACGGGAACGCCTTCCCCGGTACGGACGGGCGGCAGGGAAACACCGGGCTCTGGCCCACGTGCCCCGCACGCCCCCATCCGGGGGCAACGGGAACAGCCGGCACCCGCACCTGACGCCCCGGCGTTGCGCGACAATGGCTCCGTGAACGACGATGATGCGCAACTGCTCTCCCGGGTAAGGTCGTTGCGGGAGAAGGGCAGTGGACCGAAGCAGATCGCGCGGGCCCTCGGGCTGAAACCGGCCCGGGCGAGCGCACTGGTGCGCCAGGTGGCCCACGAACAGCAGAGCGCGGCCGCGCCGACCGCCCGCCCCGTGGTGGGCTGCTGGGTGAGCGCCGGCTGGAGCACCGACCTGGAGCTGTCCGAGGCCCCCGACTGGGCGCGTGCCGACGCCGAGGGCGCCGGGGATCCCGAGGCCGCCGGTTTCGCCCAGGTCCTGATCGCCCGCCGGGAGCGGGCCAGCCGGATCACCGTCTGCGGGTTCCTGGTCGACGCCTACTGCCTCGGTGTCAAGGACATCGTCGGCCCACAGGTGATGGGCGGGGGATCACTGGACGCCTTCGTTCGTGACTACTACCGGGCGTTCGCACGACCGCCGCTGCCGATCGGCCTGGAGCAGGCGCAGAGCATCGTGCACGGCGGTGTGGCCTACGCCCGTACCCTCGGCTTCGAGCCCACGCCGGACCTCGCGCAGGTGTCCGAACACCTCGGCGAGCCCGGCCCGGCCGCCCCGCGGATCGGCTTCGGCCGCCAGGGGCAGCCGTTCTACATCAACGGCCCACGCGACGACGCCCAGGCCGTCGTGAGCACTCTGGAGCGCACCTGCGGCGCGGGCAACTACCACTACGTCCTGGGGACGGGGCCCCTGTGACAGGCGACCACGACGAGCGCCAGGTACGCACGACCGAGCACGAGGCACAGGCCAACCTCAAGGCGGTGCTTCAGCTGTGCGCGGCAGGCCGACTGCGCTGCAGCGAGAAGACACTCCGCCCGTCCGCGGCGACGGTCAGGGCGGTCGCGGAAGCGCTCAGCGGCGGCGACTTCTACGCCGAGGAACCGATCGCGTCCTTCGCCTGGCCGCTGCTGCTCCAGGCCGGCGGACTCGCCGAACTCACCTCCGGGAAGCTCGCACTGACCGCACGCGGCAGGGCGGCACTGACCAAACCGACACACGACACGCTCGCCCAGCTGTGGCGGCGCTGGCTCAGCCGCGGCGTGATCGACGAGTTCTCCCGCGTCGAAGCGATCAAGGGCCAGCGCACGGCGAACGTCCTCACCGCTGTCAAGCCGCGCCGGGCCCAAGTCGGCGCGGCCCTGGCCGCCTGTACACCCGGCGAGTGGACCGACGTCGACACGCTCTTTCGCACCATGCGCAAGGCCGGTCACGATCCCGAGATCGCCCGCAGTGAGCGTGCCCTGTGGAAGCTCTACCTAGAGGACCCCGAATACGGCAGCCTCGGCTATGACGGGTTCCACAACTGGGAACTCCTCCAGGGCCGGTACACCCTCGCCGTGCTCTTCGAGTATGCCGCAGTCCTCGGCCTGATCGACGTGGACCACCGGCCGCCGGTGGGCGCCCGCGACGACTACCACGACAACTGGGGCGCCGACTGGACCGACTGCATCAGCCGCTACGACGGCCTCCTCGCCCTCCGCCTCAACCCGCTCGGCGCCTATGCCACCGGGCAGACGGCCGCCTACCTCCCCGCACCGGCCGAAACCGCCCCGAGGAGTACCGGCGGCCTGAAGGTGCTCCCCAACCACGACGTGGTGGCCCTCGACGGACTCGCCCCCGCCGAGACCCTCCTTCTCGACGCCTTCGCCGAGCGCACCGGCGACCGCGTGTGGGCCCTGACCTCCGCCTCGCTGCTCGCCGCCGCCGACACGGGCCGCGATCTCGCCGAACTCCGCCACCATCTGGACGCCACTGCCACTCCACTCCCGCAGACGGTCACCACCCTGCTGGCCGACGCCTCCCGCAGGGTGGGCCAGGTCCGCGACACCGGGCCGGTACACCTCGTCGAGTGCGCGGACGCGGCCGTCGCGGCCCTCCTCGCCAACGACCGCCGCACCCGCAACCACTGCATCCGCCTCGGCGAACGCCACCTCGCCGTCCCCCTCGACAAGCTCCCCGCCTTCCGTAAGTCCGCCCTCGCCCAGGGCTACCCGGTCGGCTGACACACGCCCTCGTGGGGCACCGGACACGGACCGGCACAGTAAGTGGTCCGACCAAGAGGAACCCTCTGTCCGCTGGTTGCAGTTCTGGTTGCATTCACCCCCGTCCGGAGCCGTCCGCCGCCTGTCCAGCGAGCCGCTCCGTCGCAGGTCAGAACGCCCCCGGCCCTCCCCGAACCCCCGGACGAACATTTGGAAAGCGTGTTGGGGGCAACCCCTCACGAGTTCGAATCTCGTATCCTCCGCCAGTGCCTCACCGGGCACGATGTCGAAGGGCCCCACCGTTCGCGGTGGGGCCCTTCGTCGTGCGTGGTTGCACTTTTGGTTCGCGGCTACCGGCCGTTGAGGACGTCACGGCAGGCGCGGCAGTACATGGCCGCGTTCCGTCCGTACCTGTGCATCAGCTGGCCGCACCCGGCGCATGGCCCCAGTTCCCAGTCCAGGCATCCCAGCGTGGCGGACACAGCGCCCCGCTCCACGTGACCTGCATCGGGTCGCGGGTGCGCTGAACAGGCATGCGCGGGAGGTGAAGCCGCCGGTGGGCTGGTTGAGGTCGGCATCTGCGCCCGCGCGTTCGGCACCGCAGGCATCCACGAACACGCCTGCGTCCGCTGCTCCATGCTCTGCCCAGCGCGCCCGCCTGGCCGAAATCCGCGACAACCTCCTGGCCCGGATCCTCGAAGCCGAACGCGAGGGCTGGCTGGGCGAGATGGAGGGACTCGAGATCAGCCTCGCCGGCGCCCAGGACAAGCTCGCCCAGCTGGACGCGGAGAAGACTCGTCAGCGCACCATCGACCTCGGCATGCCCACGTTCTCCAACCTGGTAGGACGCACAGGATCCAGCCCACAGCCGGGTTTTTCTGCGCGTTGACCAGTCGCCCTGTGACGGGCCGATATGCAGTTCGGGAGTCGGTCAGCCCGCATCGGCTCCGAGTTCGATCACCGGTCCAACCAGGGCAAGAGCCTGATCGACGACCTCGTCCAGGCTTTCGCTGCCGTCGCTGTCCACCCAGCGGCGCAGGGCGGCTTGGAAGGCCGTCAGGGCGACGCCGGCAGCGACGGCAGGACGCAGGTCGACGCCCGGGTCCAGTCCGGCACGCAGGGCGAGGATGCCGGTCATCTCGGCCTGCCACTGGGACTGCCGCTCCAGGAAGCGGGCCAGAAGGGCCGGGGTGTCGAGGATCAGCCTGCTCACGCGCAGCATCTTGGCCGGATTGCCGACGCTCATCGAGGTGAACACCGACAGGGCACGACGCAACGCCACCGCGGGCGGCTCGTCGGCGGGCCGGGCGTTCAGCTCCGCGCACAACTTCACACCGGCTTCCGCCAGCATGTGCACGATCACGTCTTCCTTGGAATCGAAGTAGCGCGAGAACGTACGGCGTGACATTCCCACGGCGGCCACGATCTGGTCGACCGTCGTCTCTTCGAATCCCTGGTCGGCCAGCAGCTTGACCGCGGCCTCCGCCAGTTCGCTGCGCACGAGCAGGCGCTTGCGCTCCGCCATGTTGGCCGCCGGGGCCGTCTTCGCATCTCCCACGAAACCGATGCTAGTCCGAGCCAGATGAGTCCCACCAGGCCCCAATTGACTCACCGTGTCATCAACGGCAGTCTGGGTCTCATGGCAGACCTTAAATGGACCGCATCCCGCATCCCCGACCTGACGGGCCGGACCTTCGTCGTCACCGGAGCCAACAGCGGCCTCGGCCTGGCCACCACCCGCCACCTGGCGCGGCACGGTGCGCACGTCGTCATGACCGTACGCAACGAGGCCAAGGGCCGCCGGGCCGTCGCCGACATCCGCGCCGCCGATCCCGACGCAAGCCTTGAGATGCGCCATCTCGACCTCGCCGATCTGGACTCGGTCAAGGCGTTCGCCGCCCGCGCGCACGACGACGCCCTGCAGGTCGACGTCCTGATCAACAACGCGGGTGTCATGACGCCACCCCGAACGCTGAGCCCCCAGGGCCACGAGTCACAGTTCGCCGGTAACCACCTCGGCCACTTCGCCCTCACCGGCCTGCTCATGGACCTGCTGCGGCAGGGGCGTGACCCGCGTGTGGTGACCGTCAGCTCGATCGGGCATCACGGCGGGCGAATCCACTTCGACGACCTCTCCGGCGCCCGGACGTACCAGCGCGTGAAGTACTACGACCAGTCGAAGTTCGCCAACGTCCTCTTCGGCCTGGAACTCGACCGCAGGCTCCGCGCGGCCGGCAGCCCGGTGCGGAGCCTGCTCGCCCACCCCGGGATCACGGCCACCAACCTCCAGCGCACCGGCCCGACCGGCCTGTTCCGGGTGGGAGGCGCCCTCGTCAACCGGCTGTTCGCCCAGGACGTCGAGATCGGCGCGCTTCCCCAACTGCGCGCCGCGACGGCACCGGACGTCGAGGGCGGGCAGTTCTTCGGCCCCGACGGATGGAAGGAGTTGCGCGGACATCCCACGGTCGTCCACCCCGACCCTGCGGCGAAGGACCCTGACACCGCACGCCGCCTGTGGGTGCTGTCCGAGGAGCTGACCGGCGTGGCCTACGCACCCGCCCCTTCGGCATGACCCAAGGCCATCTTCGGCCCGCATACAGCTGCAACGGTGAGCGAGTGCCCGGAGGAGCGCGGGCTGCCGCGCCTCGGCCTCACGGCTCCGAACGGTGATGAGACTCTTTGAAATCCGGCCAGAGCTGCTTCTCTTCCTCACTTGTTCCAGTTTCGGACGATATGGGGAGGGTGGGGAGGTGAGCATGCTTGAGGCGCCGCCGACCGTCAGGTCGGCGGCCCCTGGCCTCGGTTACGCGCTGGACCGACGTTGCGGACGGCATCCGGGCACTTGGCTGGCGCGCCGGCTCCGATCCGACGGCTGGAGCGGCAAGGCCCAGACGTTCCTGACGCGTCACGGCGGAACCGCCGTGCTCACCGGCAGGTTCGTCGGAGTCATCCGGGCCTCCCTGCCCTTCGCCGCCGGAGCGTCCGGCATGCCGCAGCGCCGCTTCTTCTTCTACAGCGCGGCCGCATCGCTGGTCTGGGGCACCGGTAACGTGCTCCTCGGCCTACTTCGTCGGCACGGCGGCGACCAGAGTCCTGCACTCGGCGGGGCTGATCGGCGCCGCCGTGCTTGCCGCCGTTGCTGTGGCGCTGTTCTGCGTTGTGTGGGTCCTCAAGCGCCGTCGCGGCCGCGTGCAGGCCGCGAGTGCCGTGGTGGCGTCGGGCGGGGTTCCTCGAACCTCCGAACAGCGGCCAATGCGCGTCGTCACGTATTCCGAGGAGAAGTAGTCCATGGGACGCGCAGGGCAGCGCATGGAAACCGGCAGCCAGCTCGCCCACCCCCGAGAACTCCCCGGCGGGACCTGCACTGACCGCGCGGCACCGACGTAGGCACGGGTCGCCCGCACCCTCGACGAACCCACGCCGCCGCACGCCAAGGGCGTCGGATTCGGCACCGACGCTGGTGATCGCCGGCGTCCCGCCCTTCTCCCCCGGTACCCCAGCGGCCGCGCATGTCAGCACCCGGCGCGAACTCGGTGAGAACGGCAATGAGGCTTCTCAGCACCGCGGAGCGAGGCCGGACGGGACGACCGGGGCGCTGGCGAGCGGCGGAGCAGCCGCCTCGACGCTCCCACGGACGCTGAATGCCGTCGAAGGCCAGACCGGTGTGGAGCTGGTCGCGACGATCAGCCGCCCGTCACGTCCTCGGCCCACGCCCCCCATTCGCAGGCGCCGAGCAGCGGTTCGAACCGCTCCGGCGTTGTCGGTCAGGCCGTCCACCGCCACCCCGTCCTGCGTGGACGGCGGCGAACTGCCTGACCGCCGGCGAAGCCCGACGGCGCGTCAGAGCACGCCGGTCCAGACCAGCTTGGCGCCCGAGTCGCCGGCCAGGTACGAGTAGACGAGATTGAGGCCGGAGAGGCCCACCACGACGACAACGAGCGCCGCAGGCGCCCAGCGCGGCATACGGGCTCCGCGCTTCGAGCGAACCTGCAGCAACAACAGAATGGTCGTTATACCGAGTCCCAGACTGAGAAGCTGCAACGTGTCCGCGTAGTCCGCGTGTTGCGCCACCTTGTGAAGCACACTGCTCGGGTAGTGCTTCTCGGTGACCACTTCCTGCAGGCTTTCACCGGACTCCCGGGCGACGATCGCCATGAGAGGAGTCACCACCGCGAGCACCCACACCACCCAGCCCAACTGGGGGCGGAACCGGGGCAGCATGGCGTATCCAGCAGCGCCCAGCGCCAGCAACGGGATGAGCACTACCGCCGCGTGGACCGCAAGCGGGTGCAGGGGGAGACCCATGAATTCTTTGAACACTGCTCGCTCTCGTTCCCTAGTGCGTGAATGCCGGCTCGGCCGTGGTCGACTCGTGCCGGCCGTCTGACGAGTCAGCCGACATGCGGACGAACGGCGCCGTCTGCTCCACACCGGTCCCCAGCTGGACCGTGGTGACGGTGACGGCGCCGTTGGCCTGGTTGCCCGGCGAGACGCCTCGAATGGCCATGGGACCGGCCACCGCCGTGGTGACGAGGGTGTTCAGCAGGGTCTGCCGAGCGAGGCGCCCGACTGTCGGGGGCGACTCCCGGTGCGCCGGGCGTGTCGGCGTCATGGTTGCCGAGGCCGGACAGTGCGGTGTTCGGCATCGGTACGTGCATCCGGCCCGGACCGAAGCCGCTGTTGACCCCGGTGAAGAGGACCTGGCCGACGGTCCGCTCGCTCTCGGCATGTGGCCCAACATGCATCAGATGGCACAGTGTGTCAATGTTGTCCCGACGTGATCTATCTAGACGATGCGTCGGGCATCCGCGCTGCACCCGACGCCGACAGCCGACGCTGATCCTGCGGTCAGGACCGGGCTGCTGGTGCCGCAGCGCGGGCCCGGTGCGCGCGGATCTCGTCATGGTGGTCGGCGGCCCAGCCGATCAGGGATGTCACGATCTCGTGGAGGCCGCGCCCCAACGGGGTGAGGGAGTACTCGACGCGCGGTGGAACCTCCGCGTAGGCGGTGCGGGTGATCAGACCGTCCTCGTGGAGCTGGCGGAGCGTGAGGGTGAGCATCCGCTGGGAGATTCCGGGGACCTGGCGCTGCAGGTCGGTGTAGCGCAGCGGGCCGGCCTCCACCACCGCGATGAGCAGCAGGCTCCACTTGTCGCCGACGCGGTCGAGGACCTGCCGGATGAACTCCATGTGCTCGGCGGGGATGCGGGCACAGGGCCCCACCGCCGCCGCGCCGCCCGAACTGCCGGTGACCTCCATGACGCACATTCCTCTCCGGCACGAACACCGATGTGCCTTTTGTATCGACTTCCATACTGGCCCAACATGGCGCTACGAACAAAACGTAGGAATCAAGCGCAGGCACGGGAGGCGCGCCATGAAGATCGAGATCTGGGCCGAGGTCACCTGCCCCTGGTGCGGACTGGGCAGCCACTGTCTGGACCGGGCTGTGGAGCGGTTCGAGCACGGCGACGAGGTGGAGGTCGTCCACCACTCGTTCCCGCTGAGCAGCTCGTTCCCCGTGGGTGAGACGTTCAGCGTCCGTGACGCGCTGCTGCGCCGGCACGGCATCGGCGGCTCCCAGGCCGAGGCGTCCACCCGCCGGATCGAGGCGCTGGCCGAGGCCGAGGGACTCGCCCCCTACAGGGTGCTGGACAACCTGGTCGGCAACACCGACCTGGCGCACGAGTTCCTCGCCCACGCCTCCGCCGAGGGCAAGAACCGCGAAGCCTGGGACGCGATCTTCCGCGCCTACTTCGGCCAGGCCCGCCCCGTCTTCGGCATGGACGACCTGCTCGACCTGAGCCAGGAAATCGGCCTGGACGGCGAGGGCACCCGCAGGGCGCTCACCGAGCACCGCTACCAGCGCCACGTCCGCGACGATGCCGCCCGCGCCCAGCGCCTGGGCGCCGCCGGCGCGCCCTTCATCGTCGTCGACGGCAGGTACGCCATCCCCGGCGCGCAGGACAGCGACGGCCTTCTCGACGTGCTGCGCACGGCCTGGGACGCATCCCACCCGCTCACCCTGACGACCGACGGTGACGCTCCGGTCTGCGGCCCCGACGGCTGCGCCGTACCGGCCCGCAGCTGACCTCCACCGGTCACCCCCCACTTCTTGCTGCTCCGCCCTGACCGCCCCACCGGCCTTGCGCAAGTGATCGAATCACGAGAAAAGGAGTTCCAAAGATGAATGCAGAGCAGACCAATTCCGATCGCTCCTCGCAGAAGGCTCGATTCATCAAACTTGGACCAGGCGAGGGTCTGGAAACTCGCGTCAACATCGCACCGATCTACTTGCTCAAAGCGGGCGCCGCCCATACCGACGGCCAGTACTCAGTCCTTGAGGTCTCGGTGAACCACGACGTCCCACTCCACATCCACGACACCGCTGACGAACTCTTCTTCCTGCTGGAAGGCACGCTACGGGTGACCTTTGACGACGAGCAGCACGAGGTCGGCCCGGGTAGTTTTATGTTCCTGCCTGCAGGGATTCCCCATGCGGTCAAGACGGTAGGGGAGACCGTGCCGCGTCTTCTGCAGATCTCGGTTCCCGGAGGTTTCGAGCACTTCATCGAAGATATGGTTGAGCTTCAAGCCAAGGGTAGGGCGATGGACTTGGATTCGGAGGAGTTCCGAGAGTTCTCGCGCAAGCACGACTGGACCTTGCTCGGGTCAGCTGGAAGCGCTGATCCCAACGCTGACGAACCGCAGGCTTCGTAGCTGCTGATGCCGCCCGCGCCCAGCGCCTGGGCGCCGCCGGCGCGCCCTTCATCGTCGTCGACGGCAGGTACGCCATCCCCGGCGCGCAGGACAGCGACGGCCTTCTCGACGTGCTGCGCACGGCCTGGGACGCATCCCACCAGCTCACCCTCACCACCGGCGGCGACGCTGCGGTCTGCGGCCCCGACGGCTGCGCCGTACGGGCCCGCAGTTGACCTCCACCGGTCACCCCCCGATCCGCCCCCCGACCCACCCTTGATCGTTTCGGAAGGCTGAGTTCTCCATGTCCTACCTGCTGCACCTCGACGCCTCCTCGCTCGGCGAGGCATCCGTCTCCCGTCAGGTCGCCCGGTCCTTCCGTGACGAGTGGAAGGGCCCGGTCGTCCACCGCGACCTGGCCGTCGCCCCCGCCCCTCACCTCAGCGCGGCGGGCATCACCGCCCGCACCACCGACCCTGCCGAGCACACCTCCGAGCAGGCGAAGGCCGCGGCGGTCCAGGACGAGCTGATCGAGGAGTTCCTCGGCGCCGACGCCTACCTCTTCACCGTGCCGATGTACAACCTCACGATGCCGTCCGTGTTCAAGGCGTGGCTGGACCAGATCATGGTCGCCGGGCGCACCCTGAGCTTCGACGGACCCCCTCCCACCCTCGGCCGCCCCGCCACGGTGATCTCCGCACGCGGCGGCGGCTACGGCCCCGGCGCCCCCAAGCACGGCATGGACCACCTGGTGCCGGCGCTGGAAACCGTCCTGGGCCACCCGGCCAACCTCGGCCTCGACCTGACGACGGTCCTGCCCGAACTGACCATGGCCCCGTACGTGCCGATGATGGCCCCGCTGCTGCCGGTGCACGAGGCGTCCATGACCAAGGCGCACGACGAGGCCCGCCGCCTGAGCTCTGCCCTGACCGGCCGACCGGCCGCCTGATCCACCCCTGAACCGCCCGAAAGGCGTTTGATCACCATGAGCAACCTCCTGGTCCTCGGCGGCAGCGGCCGCACCGGCACCCACGTCCTGGAGCACGCCGCCCAACGCGGCCACCACGTCCGCGCCCTCGTCCGCAACCCCGACAAGGTGCAGGCACCGGCCGGTGTCGAGCTGGTCCGGGGCACCCCTGCGAACATCGACGACATCCGCCGGGCCGCCGAAGGCACCCAGGGGGTGATCAGCGCGCTGAACAACGCCCGCGCCTCCGACAACCCGTGGGCCAAGCCGGTCAGCCCGCCGATGTTCATGACCGACGCCGCCCGCAACACGCTCACCGTCATGGGCGAGCAGGGCATCCGCCGCATCGTGCTGACGTCCACACAGGGCGCGGGCGACGACTGGGCCCGGCTCAACCCGCTGGTCAAGGCGTTCATCAAGCTGTCGAACATCAAGGCCGGCTTCGAGGACCACACCGGCCTCGACCAGGTCGTCCACGCCTCATCCGGCATCGACTGGACCCTGACCCGCGCCGTCACCCTCACCGACAAGCCTGCCGGTGGCCCCGTACGGGCCGCCGAGGCCGGCACCGAAAAGCCCGGCGCACGGATCAACCGCGCCGACCTCGCCCAGTTCCTCGTCCAGACGCTCGAGGACGACACCTGGATCCGCAGAGCCCCCCTCGTCTGGAACACACGAGGATGACGCCCTCGGGCGGTCCGCCATGAACCGGACCCTGTTCCACCCCACCCCACCCCACCACCGCACCGCACCGCACCGCAATCCGAACAGTGAAGAGGAGAACATCCCATGTCCAAGGTGATCGCCATCTTCGGCGCCGGCAAGGGCCTCGGCGCCTCCGTCGCCCGCCGCTTCGCCCGCGAGGGTTTCCGTGTGGCGCTCGTCGCCCGCGGCAAGGAGCGTCTCGACGCCCTCGTCGAGGAGCTGAAGGCCGAAGGCATCGACGCGGCCGGTTTCACCGCCGACCTGTCCAAGCCCGAGCAGGCCGGCGCCACGGTCCAGGCCATCCGTGACCACTTCGGTCGCATCGACGTGGTCGAGTACGGTCCGATCAGCGGCGAGCAGGCCTTCGCTCCCGCCGCGAAGCTGGACGCCGCCACCCTGCGCAAGGACAGCCCGCTGCTCCTGCTCACCCCGGTCGAGGTGGCCCAGGCCGTGCTGCCGGAATGGAACGAGCGCGGCGACGGCGCCTTCCTGATGACCACCGGCGCCACGGCCGGCTCCCCGCGCCCCTTCGCCAGCGGCGTCGGCCCGCTCATGGCAGCCGCCCGCAACTGGCTCTTCTCGCTCAACGGCGAGCTGGCCGACGCCGGCATCTACGCCGGCACCCTGTCCATCGCCGCGTTCATCGCCCGGAGCGAGATGGGCGAACTCGCCGCGAGGAGCCTGGCCAGGACCGGCTCCGGCACGGGCCCGCTCGTCGACCCGGACGCGCTGGCCGACCAGTACTGGGACATGTACACCAAGCGTGACCGCGTCGAGCAGCTCTTCCCCGAGTACGACGCCGCCTGAGGTAACGGCCGGGCAGGTGCTGCCCCAGCGGCCCAACAGGACACCGCGCGGGGTGCGGCGCCCGGACGCACAGCCGTGCCCCGACGGTAGTCGAGCGGGAAAGCCCACGAGCCTGCGCGGCCCGGCAGCGCAGCCCGCGTTGCCGAGCCTCAGCCGCCCCGCGCTCAGCTCACCCGACCTCATCCCTGCCGTGATCCACACACTGTCCACCTTGCCTGGGGGCGAGTCGCTCCGCGAGGTCCGCCTCAGGCTGTCGAACATCAAGGCGGGCTTCGAGGACCACACAGGCGTCGACCAGGTCGTCCGCGCCTCGTCCGGCATCGACTGGACCCTGACCCGCGCCGTCGCCCTCACCGACAAGCCTCTCAGCGGCCCCCTACGGGCAGCCGAGACCGGCACCGAAAAGCCCGGCGCACGGATCAACCGCGCCGACCTCGCCCACTTCCTCGTCCAGACGATCGAGGACGACGCATGGATCCGCAAAGCCCCCCTCGTCTGGAACACACGAGGATGACCCACCCCATGATCCACACCCACCCCATGCACAACAGCTGTCCGACCTTAGGCGCGCCGTCCCCCGACGGCGACGCCGGACTGGAGTGACATGACCACCACCGACACCCCCCACACCGACATCGAATTCAACCCGCGCCTGCGCGTCGTGTTCGACGACCTCCAGAAGACGTTCGGGGACCTGGCGCTCAGGCACGGCATCACGTTCGAGGAGCTGGGCCAGGCCATCACCTACGTGCAGAAGCTGGCCGCGTCAGGAGAGTTCCCGCTGGCGACGATCCAGCTCCTCGCCATCCGCACGATGGAGGTCAGTTACGGCAGGGCCTACGCCCACCCGGAGAAGGACGGCGCCTCCACCTGGATGGCGACCGGGCCCGCCTACGTCCCCGGGGCACCGGAGATCGACAACCCCGGCGTGCTGCCGATGGCACCCGACGAGCCCGGCGAGACCCTGCTCGTCTCCGGCACCGTACGCTCCACCTCGGGCAAGCCGCTGCCCGGCGCGGTCATCGATCTCTGGCAGACCACCGCCGACGGCCAGTACGCGGGCCTGACACCCGAGCAGGCGGGACCCCTGGACGGCCTCGACGTCGTCAACTTCGACCTGCCGAAGTACCACCTCCGCGGCAAGATCGTCACGGATGCCGAGGGCCGCTACGAATACCGCACCGTCGTGCCGGGGGTGGAGCCCGCGGCGGTGCCGGGCGGCATGCTCGACGACCTCCTGCTCATGCTGGGACGGGCCAACTCACGCGCGCGGCACATCCACGCGCACATCACCCACGACGACCATCACATGCTCACCCACCAGATCCACTTCGACGGCGACCCACTCATCGACGCGGTCAGCGAGGGCGCCATCGCACGGGACCTGATCCACAAGACCGAACTCCACGAGGACCCCGCCGAGTGGGAAGCACGCGGTCTGACCGGCCCCTACCGCACCCTCACCTGCGACTACACACTCCGCCCCACCGGCTTCGACGAGGTCAAGGACCCCTACCACCTCGAAGGCTTCTGGAAGCAGTGACAGTGACCCGCAGCAGGTGAACAACAGGCTGTGGGGGGGGGCGGGCGGCGCCCCCCCCCCCCCGCCCGCGAGAAAACACCCAACCCGCCACGGCGGCCCACCGCCG
>NZ_JBFBBE010000162.1:0-16794 GCF_040682555.1 Streptomyces sp. NPDC051172 | reverse complement strand
CCGTGCCCGAGTGACCGGGCCTCCGCTCCTATCAGCAGACGACGCTGTCGCTCGTCGAGGTGCGGCAGGATCGCCCCGAACTTCGCCGCCAGCACAGCCCGTTGTACTTCCAGCCCACCCATACCAGAGCAACGACCCATCGAACGGGAAGCCACGGGTTAAAGATCTGCACGCCCTAAGAACTCCTAACAGAATTCTGCAACTTGCCTTGAAATGTTAGTGTCTGATGGGTTGTTAGCCTGGACATGAGAAGGGGTGAGCAGCCGCCGTGGATCGTGCCGGATGGGCTGTGGGAGCGGATCGAGCCGTTGCTGCCGGTTGTGCCGCGCCGCACGGATCACCCCGGTCGCAAGCGTCTGGACGACCGGAAGGTGCTGTCGGGCATCCTGTTCGTGCTGTACACCGGCATTCCGTGGGAGTTCCTGCCCCAGGAGCTGGGCTTCGGCTCGGGCATGACCTGCTGGCGGCGCTTGCGTGACTGGAACGACGCGGGAGTCTGGCAGCGTCTGCACGAGTCGCTCCTGGCCGAGCTGAACGCCGCCGGCGCGCTGAACTGGTCGAGGGCGGTGATCGACGGCTCGCACGTCAGGGCGCTCAAAGGCGGCCCAAAACAGGACCGAGCCCGGTCGACCGTGCCCGAACAGGCTCCAAGCACCATCTGATCACCGAAGGGCACGGCATCCCGCTGGCGGTATCGCTGACCGGCGGAAACCGAAACGAAGTCACCCAGCTCACCCCCCTGATCCAGGCCGTCCCGCCCATACGCGGCCGGCAGGGACGGCCCCGACGCCGACCGGTCGCGCTCTACGCCGACCGGGGCTACGACCACGACAAGTACCGCAAACACCTGCGGGCCCTGGGAATCACCCCGGTCATCGCGCGGCGCGGCGTCGAGCACGGTTCCGGACTGGGCGTGCATCGCTGGGTGGTCGAGCAGGGCTTTGCGCTGCTGCACTGGTTCCGCCGACTGCGCATCCGCTGGGAGATCCGCGACGACATCCACGAAGCCTTCCTCAGCCTGGCCTGCGGCATCATCTGCTGGCGACGACTGGTCAACCTCTCACTTTGTTAGGAGTTCTAATGAGCGTCAGCGGCACCTGGTCGTCGACACCAAGGGCCTGCTGCGGTTCGTGACGGCCACCCCCGCGGACATGACCGCCCGCGACGCGGCGAAGGAGGTCTTGTTCCGGCTGCGGCCGATACACCCCGAGATCACGTCGTCCTGCGTCGCCGCTGGGTGGTCGAGAGGCTGTCCATCTGCGGTTGTCCGCACAGCAGCACACCGCGTTCCTGGATAGGGCAGTGCGATCTCGTCCCCATGCGGCCCCCGTCCCAGTGGCGACACCACAGTGCAGGCTGTCGACTACAGGCCGGCGATGCTGTCCTGCACCGACTTGCCCCAAGCCACACCTTCGGCGTGTGTTGGCGAAGTCCGGGTCCACGTAGATGTGGACCCTCTTGATGAGTTCACCCGACCGCTGTCCAGGTGGCCGGCATTGACGGCTGGGACCTGGTCTTCCAGGACCGGTCAGTCCTCGTCGGCCTGCTTCGCGGCCGGGCAGGGGCGCAGCCATGAGTGCGGTGGCGGCCAGGCCGATCGCCGCGATCACCGACACCGCGGTGAAGCCACCGTCGTAGGCGTGCCGTGCCGAGTGCAGCACTGCGTGGGCGGTCCGGGACGGCAGGTGTGCTATGACATCCTCCGCTGCGGCGAACGACTCCCCCGCTCTGGCCTGCTGTTCTCCGGAGAGGCCCGGCACATCGGGCAGGCCCGTGCGGTACACGGCGGTCAGGACGGTGCCGAGGGCGGCGACGCCGAGCCCGGCGGCGAGCAGCGGGACGAGTCGTTCGCCGTAGTGCGCGGTGTCACCGACGGGCGCGATGGCGGCGTACGCGACGGCGAAGAGGGAGAGCGCTCCGGTGAGGGCCCAGCGGTTGCCCCACCGGTTCGCCGCCCAGGGGGCCGTGACCGCGCCGAGGGCGTTGGCACCGGCCAGCGGCATCAGAAGAACAGCAGGGCGACGTAGCTGCCGAAGCAGCCGATGACACACAAGGTGGCCGTGGTGAAGCTGCGCTCACGGAAGAGAGCGAAGTCCAACAATGGCTCATGGATGCGCTGTTGGCGTCGTACGAAGGCATGGAGCAGGGCGCTACCGGCGAGGCCCGTGAGGACGATGACGGTGTTCACCCGGGTTCAGCCCGGCAGGTCCGCCTTCGAGATCCGGCCGTGGACCCCTTTGACGATGTCCACCACCTGGGATACATGGAAGTCGGCCGCCGCGCTCAGGTAGGCGAGGCCGACCGGGCCGGGGATGCCGAACCGGTCTGTCAGCAGCGTCAGCGCGTCGCGCACGGCGTTGCGCAGGGCCTCGTCGAGGTCGTGGTCCAGGCCCAGGACGATGTGCTCGGTCGGGGTTTCCGCGAAGGGGGCGCGCAGGCGGGCGGCCAGCGAGCGGGTGGCCGGGTTGCTGTGGACTGTGAGGCGGAGCGTGGCGCGCAGCGGGGCTTCGAAGGCGGTGAGGGCGACTTCGCCGTCGCCCTGGGAGAAGTGCGGGTCGCCGACGTAGAAGAGGGCGTCGGGGACCTGGACGGGGAGGAAGAGGCGGGCGCCGGTGCCGAGGTGGCGGACGTCGATGTTCCCGCCGTGCGGGCCCGGTGGGACGGAGTGGACGGCGGATTCGGTGGCCGGAGCGACCCCCATGATGCCGAGGAAGGGCCGAAGCGGGAAGGCGAGCTGGCGGCCGTCACCGACCGGGAGACGGCCCCGGCCGTCTTCCGCGACCGTCGCGATGAAGCTGGCAGGCCGGCCTGCCGGGGGCTGCGGGTATTCGCCGGGCAGGGCGCCTTTGCCGTGCCGGTTGCTGATCACGCCGTACGGCGCACGGCGGTGCAGCGTGAGGACTTCGGCCTCCAGGACGTCGCCGGGCCGTGCACCGTGCAGGGCCACGGGGCCGGTGACGACGTGCGGGCCCTGTGTCTGCGGCAGGTGTTCGCGTGCGGAGGCGGCCAGTTCGACGGTGTCGTACAGCAGATCGCTCGTCGGGATGCCGGCCGCGCCGAAGAAGGCGACCGGGTCGCGGCCCTGGTCTTCGAGGATGCCCTCATGGCTGATGGTGTCGAAGGTGATGGTCTCGCCCGAGCGAATGGTCAGCGCCGGTTTCGCGGTGGCGTTGGGCAGCAGGCCCCAGTGCACCCGGGCAGGGTCGGAGAGGAGGTAGTGCTCGCCGTCGAGGGGGCCGGCTCCGGGCTGGAGGAGTTTCACTTCAGGGCCTCCTTCAGCGCCTCGTTCAGGGCTTCGGCGGTGAGGGTGAAGCCGAAGCACTGGCGGACGTTGTAGAGCGTGGCGTCCATGCAGTAGGCGGGTGAGGTGGTGGCCACCGCGTCCTGGACCATGAGGACGTCGTAGCCGAGGTTCGCGGCGTCCATGAGGGTGGCCAGGACACACTGGTCGGCGTTGACCCCGGTGAACAACAGGGTGTCGACGCGCAGGTTGCGCAGCACGGTGTCCAGGACGGTGTCCTGGAAGCCGCTCATCCGGTACTTCGAGACGTGCAGGTCGCCGTCCGCCGTCTCCAGCCCCGCGACGATCGCGGCCGAGGGGCTGTCCTGCTCCAGCACCCGGCCGCCCGGCCGCGGGGCACCGATGCCGGCGCCGGCGCCGTCGGGGTCGTAGACGTGCAGCACGCCGGGCGGGAGGTTGGCCCGGTCGGAGCGGTTGCCCCAGTTGAGCCAGATCACGGGAACGCCGGCGGCGCGCAGTAGCGGCAGCAGGCCGGCGAGGACGGGGATCGGGGCGCGGGCGGGGGTCACATCCACGCCGATGGAGGCGAGCCAGCCGTCCGGAGAGCAGAAGTCGTTCTGCATGTCGACGACGATCAGGGCGGTGGCGGCGAGGTCGGCGGTCACCCGCTGCGGCAGCGCCTGGACGGTGACCGGGCGTGGTTGCCGGTGCGGGCGGGCGAGGGTGACGGTCTTGCCGTCGACTCTCCAGGCGTTGCGGGGGTTGGGCCCGATCAGGCCCTGGGCCTCAGGCATGTGCGGGGCTCCTCCATCCGGTGGTGAGGTCCAGCAGGGCGCGGTCGCTCCCCCGGCCGCCCAGTACGCACAGGCCCACGGGCAGTGACCGCACGCGCAGCAGCGGAGCGACGACCGCCGGCAGCCCGGCCAGTGAGGCGAGGCAGGTCAGGCGGAGGGTGGCGACGCGTACGGCCTCCACCTCCTCGGGCGGCGCGTCGGCGCGGAGGGCCGGGCCGCTGGTGGCGGGCAGCAGCAGGCCGGTGCCGGGCGCCAGTACGGCGTCCAGCACCTTCCGCGCGTCCGCCAGGGTCTGTTCCGCGTGCGCCCGTTCGGCCTCGGCCACCCGGCGGCCGTTGTCGAAGCGTGCGGCGACGTCCGGGGCGAGCGCGCCCGGGTGTGCGGTGATCCAGGGGCCGTGCTGCTGCCAGGCCTCGGCGGCCTGGACCGTGCGGAAGGCGGCGAACCAGTCGTCCAGGTGCTCAGCCACCCCGGTGGCCGTTGTCGTCACAGGCGGCAGCAACGCGCGGCAGGCGGCCTTGAAGGAGGCGCGGACCTCGGGTTCGGCGAGTGCCACCAGGTCCTCGTCCACCACGAGTTCGGTGACCGGCAGGGGTGTCCCGGCGGCGGTCAGCAGTGCTTCGGCCGCTGTCCTCAGCAGGGCGGGGTCGCGGGCCAGGAGTCCTGCCGTGTCGAAGGAGGACGCCAGGGCCAGCAGGCCTGCGGCGGGAGTTGTCCCGTGCGTGGGCCGCCAGCCGTACAGGCCGCAGTAGGAGGCGGGAACGCGGATCGATCCGGCCGTGTCGGTGGCCAGCGCCAGGTCCGCCCAGCCGCGGGCCACGGCGGCGGCCGGGCCGCTGCTGGAGCCGCCGGTGATCCGGCCGGGTGCGGCGGGGTTGACGGGGGCTCCGTAGTGCACGTTGGTCCCGGCGAGGCTGAAGGCGAGTTCGTCGGTCTGGGCGATGCCGGTGAGTTCGGCACCCGCCTCCAGCAGGCGTCGTAGGGCCTGCGCGTGCGCCTCTTCGGTACGGGCCTGCGCCAGCCACGTCGGGTTTCCGGCGCCGACGCGCTGTCCCGCCACGGCGAACAGGTCCTTCACGGCGAGGCGGACGTGCACCAGCGGGCCCTTCCCGGTGGACGCCACCAGCGGGCCGGCCACCCGCCACACCGCCGGATCCGGGCGGTCGTCCGGCGCGGGTGCGGGCACGGCGCCGACGTGCGCGGCGGCGATCCGCCACCCGGCGTCGGTGTGTTGCCACACCTGGGTCTGCAGACCGCGCGTTCCGTCCGGCCGCCGCGTCTCGGCCGTGACGACCGCGACCTGCGGGGCCGGCCGGACCACGTGCACCCGCTCGACCACCCGCGCCGGGGCCCCGTCTCTGCCCCGCCGGAAGTCGGCGATGGCGGCGTGGCCCACCAGCACGGTGTCGCCCTCGGCGCGCAGGGTGTCGGGTGCGTCCATGAACCAGTGGTCCAGGGCCGCCACGTCGTTGGCGGCCAGGGCCCGTTCGTATGCCCAGAAGGCGTCGAGAAGATCCACGGTCACGATGTTCCCGCGCGCAGCACGGCCAGGTCCTGCTCGTCCAGCGTGGCGAGCGGCCCGTGTTCGATGAGGTCGGCGAAGCCTTCGTCGGGGGACATCACGGTGAGGGTGTAGAGGCGTTCGGTGGCGGAGGTGTTGACGATGCGGTGTTTGGAGCCGGTGGGCAGGACCAGGACGTCACCGGGGGCGAGGTCGCGCTCGTGCTCGTCGCTGGCGGCACGGCCGTGGCCGGCGAGTACCACGAAGGTCTCGACGGACTCGGGGTGCCAGTTCAGGGGCTGGGCGCCGCCCGGTTCCCACACCTCGAAGACGACGGTGGTGGGCGAGCCGTCCCGGGGGCCGGTGAGGACGGCGAGCTTGACGGTGTCGCCTGCGGTGATGTGGTGGGCGGTGATGTCGCGCAGCGGTGTGTGCAGCGGGGGGTTGGCCATGGCGGGCTCCCTAGGAGGACACGGGGCGGTCGGGCCGGAAGCGCGCGCATTCGCGCAGTGCGGCGGCGGCCGCGGCGATGGAGGCGTCGAGGAGTTTGCGGCCCAGTTCCGGGGTGGCGCCGGTGGGGTCGCCGACGACGCCGGTGCCGGTGCCGGTGGCGAAGTCGTCGCTGGTCCAGCCGAAGGACACCGGCTTGCCGAAGCCGATGTGCTCGTAGGCGGTGAGGTGTTCTGGGACGGCGCGGCGGGCCTGGCTCATGTCGACCAGGTCCGGGCGGAGATGGAGCATGGCGGAGGTCTCCTTCAGGCCGCCGTGCACGCCCATGCCGAGTTCCGTGGCCGGGGAGGCGCCGCCCTGGTCGGCGGGGAGGGAGGCGTGCAGCAGGAAGGTGCGCAGGCCGTGACGGGTGCGCAGTTCGCGCAGGGCGACGCCGAGCAGGGCGCTGTTGCCGCCGTGCGCGTTGAGGAAGGCGAGCCGTCGCACGGGACCGGCGGCCAGGGAGCGGCCGATGTCGTCGACGACGGACAGCAGGGTGCGGGCGGTGAGCCACAACGTGCCCGCGGACCACGCGTGTTCGTCGGACTTGGTGTAGGCGAGGCCCGGCAGCAGCGTGATGTCGCAGCTCTCCCCCGCCAGCCGGGCGGCGCCTTCGGCGACGGCCTCGGCCATGTAGTGGTCGGTGGCGACCGGCAGATGGGGCCCGTGCTGTTCGATCGCACCGACGGGCAGCACGGCGACGGTGTCCTCGCCGAACCGTTCGATCTCCGGGCCGCTGAGGTCGATGAAGCGGGTGAAGGTCACGGCGTCTCCTGCGAAGGGGCGGGAATCTTGCCGGGGTTGAGCAGGCCGAGCGGGTCCGCGGTGCGGGCCGTCTCCCGGACCAGGTCCAGTCGGCGGTCGACGTGCCAGTTGTGCGGACTGTGCACACCGACACCCAGGACCTCCAGGGCGGCGATGCCGTCGTAGACGCTCTGCTCGCCCTGGTAGCGGGCCATGAGCATGCCGACCGTGCCCGAGCGCATGCCTTCCAGGTGGAGCAGGGTGTCCGGGAAGACCTCCTTGATCTCGGTGGTGTCGCCGAGCAGGACGTCGCCGCGGATCTCCAGGTGGAACCAGCCCTCTTCTGCCTTCATCAGGTGGTAGGTGGGGTGATTGAAGGACAGCGAGCTGATCAGGGCGGGGCCGTCCGGCGCCGACCGCACGTCGAGGACTTCCCCGTCGTAGGACCGGACGATCGCCTGCGCCTGGTCGGCGGCCTCCTCCTCGATGATCGCGCGCAGGTTCAGGGCCGTGGGGTCCAGTGCGGGGTCGGGCGGGTAGACCCGGACGAGGCCGGCCTCGTCCAGTGAGGCCAGGCGCGGGGCCGGTTCGAGGCGTACGAGTGCGTCGAGCGCGGCGGTGGCGGAGGTCCAGTCGGGGAAGGCGGCGAACAACCCCGTCCAGGTGCGGGCCCGTTGGAGCCGTACGGTGGCGGTGGTGATGATGCCGGTGGTGCCGTAGGCATGGATGTACGGCAGCGCGTCCGCGTCCTGGACGATGAACGGCTCGGCGTCGGCCGTGCAGGGCGCCACCGTCAACTCCCGTACGAAACCGTCACTGTTGGTCTTGTGCACGAGGGAGCCGGTGCCGCCGCTGCCGCCGGAGAGGAAACCGCCGAGCGTGGTGCCGAAGGTGGACGGGAACATCCACAGCTCCTGGCCGAGAGTGCGGGCGTGCGCCTCCAGGTCGGACATCTTCGCCCCGGCCTCGGCGCGGATCCAGCCGTCGCCCGCGTCGAGGACGCGGCCGCAGCCGGTGAGGTCGAGCACCACGCCGTCGTACAGCGGGATCGCCTGGCCGTAGTTGCCGGTGCCCTTGCCGCGCGGGGTGAGGGGGATGCGGTGGTGGTGGGCCAGGGCGAGGAGGCCGGGGATCTGCTCGTGCGCGGTGGGGCGCAGGACGGCCTCGGCGTGGCCCGCGGGGAGTTTCGCCGAGAGGATGGGCGACATGTGGGCCCAGTCGCAGGAGGCCTTCTCCCGCACGGCTGGGTCGCGGACCACCCCGTCGGAGCCGAGGAGTGCGGCGGCCTCGGCACAGAACTCCTCGATAGCGGGCGTGGACTGACGCTCCGTCACACTCGGGGTCGGCCCGGCGTCCTGGTCGTCGACGAGTTCGGTGAGTGCGGTCAGGTTGGTTCTCGTCATCGCTTCAGTCCGATCGAGGGGTCGGTGAAGTCGTCGGTCGCCAGGTCCTGCGCCGTCAGGCCCGGCTTGACCTTGGCGCCGCTCAGCTCGACGAGCGGGGTGAAGGTCTTCAGGACGGAGGCGACGCGCTTCATGTCGAAGCTGCCGACGCTGCCGTCGGATTCGTTGCCGAGGATGCCGAGTTCGACCATCTGCTTGGCGGCGAAGGTGCCGGTGCCCTCTGAGTAGACCCAGCCGGTGTTGTACTGCTGGACCAGGTCGCTGATGAGTTTGACCGTCGCCGACGGCTCGGCCGCGAAGTCGGCGGCCGATTGCTGGAGGACGGGGACGAGCTTCTTCAGGCAGGGGCTGAGCGACTTCAGCTCGCCGCTGCGCACGGACAGGGACTCCGGGTAGACGGTGAAGCCGACGTCCGAGAGCAGCTGGTACTTGATCGGCTTCTTCCAGGCCGACACCTCGTGCTGGTAGATGTACGGCTCCGCGGTGGCGAAGCCCTGCTGGGCGATGCCGGGGTTGGCGACGAAGCGGGCGGGTGCGCCGTCGTAACTCCCGTCCAGCTGGGTCTTCTTGATCAGTCCCTTGGAGACCAGCAGCGAGGCATAGGTGCTGCCGTCCACGTAGACGACCTTGGCGTCCGACTTGCCGATGTCGGCGATCGACTTCCAGCCGGGGTGGGTCGCGGGGTCCCACATCAGGACCTGCGGGCTCTTCTTCATCAGCGCCGCCACGGCCGTGACCGGCTGCTTGGCAGACGCCGAGATGGCCACGTCGGTGGTGACCGTGCCGAGGGTGATGCTCTTGTCGACGTACATCTGCGAGGGGACGCTCTGGTAGCCGATGGCGGAGCCACCGGCCCTGATCTGGATGTCGACGCCGGTGTCCTTGCCGCCGATGACCAGCGGGCCGGTGACCCGTTTCTTGTCGGCGTCGACGCTGTAGCCGGGGCCCACGAGGTGGTAGAGGGGACCGTGTTCGGCCTCGGGCTCCCAGTCGACCTGGACGACGACCGTCTTCGGGCAGACGCCGGTCAGGCGCTGGGCGGCGGGGGCGGCCGGGAGCTTGGCGGCGGAAGCGGTGGCGGCCATGGAACCACCGCCGCAGGCAGTGGCGGACACCAGGAGGATTGCGGAGGAAACGCCCGCGACGGCGACGCGTCCGGCGGATGTGGGCATGACTGAACTCCCTGAG
Source organism: Streptomyces sp. NPDC051172 (assembly GCF_040682555.1). NCBI lineage: Bacteria > Bacillati > Actinomycetota > Actinomycetes > Kitasatosporales > Streptomycetaceae > Streptomyces > Streptomyces sp. NPDC051172. Next base: position 7,434 of record NZ_JBFBBE010000162.1, on the reverse strand, counting down.
GGACGGGGGGAGATGAGGGAAGGGCGGGGGGCGGGTCTACGGCCGGTCGGCCGAGGCGTGCCAGGAGCCGACGGCGAGCCGAGCGACGAGGGTGAAGAGGGCGAAGACCGCGACGCCGAAGAGGGAGGCGAGGATGATCGCCGCGAAGAGGTCCTCGGACTGCAGCCGGGAGCGGTAGACGTCGAGCAGGGTCCCGATGCCGGGTTCGCCCTGCTTGAAGAACATGTCGCCGACGATCGCACCGATCACGGACAGGCCGGAGGACGTGCGCAGACCGGTGAAGATCGAGGGAAGGGCGGCGGGCAGTTCGAGCTTGCGCAGGCGGGCCCAGCGGCTCGCCCGCTGAAGGGTGAACAGGTCGTGGTGGGTGCGGTCGACCGACTGGATGCCGAACAGTGTGTTGGCGATCATCGGGAAGAGGGCGATCAGGACGCACACGACCACCCGGCTGGTGAAGCCGAAGCCGAACCAGAGGCCGATCAGCGGCACGATCGCGAGGATCGGCACGGTCTGCAGGATGACCGCGTACGGGTACAGGGAGCGTTCCAGCCAGCGCGCCCTGCTCATCAGCACCGCCACCAGCACGCCCAGCGCGGAGGCGATGAGCAGGCCGACGAGCGCGACCTGGGCGGTGAGCCACAGCGCCCGGAGCATCGGCTGCAGGTGGGTCCAGTCGAGGAACGACACGGTGAGGACCTGGTCGGGCGGCGGGACGAGGAAGCGCCGGGCGGGGCTGAGCAGCAGATAGCTCGCGGCGTACCAGATGCCGATGGCCGCACCGAGCGACCCGAGCGGGGTGAGCACCGCGGCGGGCCGGATGCGGCGCCGACGTGCCGGCGGCGCCGGTTCGGTCGTCGTCACATCCGCTGCGGGTACGGTCACTTCGGCGCGGGCGGTGATGTCGGCGCTCACTGGAAACCTCCTCGCAGAGCCGCCGAGACCTTGCCGGCGATGCGGCCGAACTCGGGGTCGTAGCGCAGCTCGGCCGGACGGGGATGGGGGAACGGGACGTCGAAGGAGGCGGTGATGCGGCCGGGCCGCGCCGACATCACCACGACCCGGCTCGCCAGGAAGACGGCCTCGGTCACCGAGTGGGTGATGAACAGGGCGGCGAAGCCGGTCTCGGCGTAGATGCGCTGGAGTTCTTCCTGCATGCGCAGGCGGGTCATCTCGTCCAGGGCGCCGAAGGGTTCGTCGAGCAGGAACAGGGACGGCCGGGTCATGAGGGCGCGGGCCAGGGAGACGCGCATACGCATGCCGCCGGACAGCTGTCCCGGCAGCTGCTTCTCGGCGCCCTCCAGCCCCACCAGCCGCAGGGCGTCCAGGGCTCGTGCGCGGCGGTCGGCCTTCGCCGTCCCGGCGAGTTCGGCGGGCAGCTCGACGTTGGCGAGGACGGTCCGCCAGGGCAGCAGGGTCGGGTCCTGGAAGACGTAGCCGACCGAGTCGACGGGGGCGTGGACCGTGCCGCCGGTGGCGGTGTCCAGGCCGGAGGCGAGGCGGAGCAGGGTGGACTTGCCGCAGCCCGAGGGGCCGACGACGGCGACGAACTCGCCGGGGGCGATGGAGAGTTCGAGTCCGGTGAGGGCGGTGGTCCCGTTGGCGAAGTGCTTGTCGACGCTCTCGAATCGCAGCGTCGCGTCGAGCGTCTCCTCGGCGGTGGTCGGCACATCAGCTCCCTTCAGTGCCACAGTCAGGAATGTTGATAGCATGAACATTGATTGTTTCCGGCCAGTGTCCTGGCCGTATCTGTTCGCCGAAACGGTCCCGTTCAGCGGGAGCGGCCCGGTTCAGAAGAGCTCGCGGACCACCGACGTACGGCTGACGAGCCGCCCGCCGGCGAAGACGAGCCGCTCGGGGCAGGACGCACCGAGCACCTCCGAGACGGACCGTGCGCGCACCGCCAGGAGGTCGGCGACCGCACCCTCGTACGGTCCGGCCGCCGGGAGCCCGAGGACCGCGCGGGCGCCCGCGGTGACCGCGTGCAGCGCCTCGCCCGGGGTGAGATGACCGGCCGCGACCAGCAGGGACGCGGTCTCCAGGGGATCCGCCCGGCCCACGGGGTTGAACGGGTCCCGGACGTTGTCACCACCGGCCGCGACCGCCACGCCCGCGTCCAGCAGCGCACGCACCGCGGTCAGTCCGCGCGGAGTGCACGACGGGCGGCCGCGGCCCTGGAGGTAGAGGTTCGTCAGCGGGAGGGTGACCACGCCGATCCCGGCGGCGGCGACCTCCTTGGCGGTGCGAGCCGCCTCGTCCGGCGCCACCGTGCCGAGGCTGACGCAGTGGCTCGCGGTGACACCGAGGGCGAAGCCCTGCTCGCGGACGGCCCGCGCGAGCAGGCGCAGATCCCCCGCACCCGGATCAAGAGTCTCGTCGGCGTGCAGGTCGACGCCGACGTGGTGCTCGGCAGCGATACGCAGGGTACGTCGCACGGACGCCGCGGGGTCGGTGGACAGGTGAGGACAGTCGCCCAGCAGGTCCGCTCCGAGGTCGAGGGCCTCGTGCAGGAGTTCCTCCGGTGCGTCGACGTGGAGGACGGCGATCTGCAGGCGCACACGTCCCCGGAGCTGCCTGCGCAGCCGCAGCAGGGCACGCAGACCCCGCAGCGGATCGCCGCCTGCCGTGAGGAGGTCCACGTGGGTCCTGATCGCCGTCACGCCGTTCGCGCACAGTTCGTCGACCGTCGCCTTGGCCCGCCGGAAGACGTCGTCCTCGGTGACGCGCACGGCATACGCGCGCCAGGCGTCGATGGCGGCGAGCAGGTCTCCCGCCGGGGCGCCCGTCAGGTCCCAGGTCAGGGCTTTGTCCAGGTGTGCATGCGGTTCGGCACCGGCGGCCAGCAGCAGCCAGCCGTGCAGGTCGAGTTCGTCTCCGGCAGGAGGAAGCACACCGGGCGGGGCCACCTGGACGACAAACCCGCTACCGGGGTCCAGGAGGACGTCACGGACCTCTCCCCCGGGCACCTGTGCACCGCGCAGCAGCAGAGTCGGCATGTCAGCGCTCCGTTCCGTGCGGCGCGGTGAGCACCGCGAAACCGTCGAAGTCGTGACGGCGTACGGGGGCGCCGAACATGTCGGTGGAGGTGTACGGGCGGGTGTGGCCGTCCCGTACGGCGGCGAAGGCGCCGGCGACCCGGGCCACGAAGTCCGCCGACTCCCGGTGCCGCAGGTTGTGGCCCAGCAGCGCGGTGGTGACGGGCAGTTCGGCGAGTCGGCGGGTCGAGGCGGCGAAGGCGCTCACGTCGGCGCCGGGCACATGGGCGAAGAAGGTGCCGCTGATGAGGGTGTCACCGGCCAGCAGCAGCCCGGTCTCCGGCTCCCAGAGGCAGATGCCGTCCGGTGAGTGCCCGGGGGTGTGCAGAACCTGGAGGCTGCGGCCGCCCAGGTCGAGTACCTCTCCCTCGCGCAGCAGCCGCGTGGGGCGTACGGCCTCGATCCGCCAGTCGGCCAGGTCGGGCACCGGCCGCACCTCGACGCGGGAGTCGGTCAGGAAGAACCCGCCGGCGTCCAGGGCGTGGAACTCCTCGTACCGTTTCCTCAGGTCGTGCGCGACGTGCCCGTACGCCTCCAGCCACTCGTGCGGAGCGGGACCCGTGTGGAGTGCGGCTCCCTCGACGTGTACGGCGATTTCCTCGGCGTGCGCGACAAGGGACGCGTTGCCGCCGCGGTGGTCGAAGTGGTGGTGCGAGTTGACGACCAACAGGGGCAGGCGGGTCAGCCGTCGGACCTGCTCGCCGATGTCGGCGATGCCCATGCCCGTGTCGTAGAGCAGTGCCATGTCGTCGCCGAGCACGAGATAGCTGTTGACGTGACCCGGCTCGGCGATCACGAAGGCGCCCGGCCCGGTCTCGGCCACCTGGAACCAGGCGGGGCCACTCACGCGGCGCCGAGCGCGTGGTAGCGCCGGTCGTGGTGCACGAGGGCGGTCGGTCCGCCGGTTCCGGTCACCACGTCGTCCACGGCCGCGACGATCAAGTGGTGGTCGCCGGCCGGGAGGTCGCACACGACTCGGCACAGCACCGCGTACGAGCTGTGCGCGAGCAGCAGCGGCAGCCCGCCGTGCTCCTCGGCCGACCACTCCAGGTCCGCGAACCGGTCCCCGGTGCGGTCGGCGAACCGCCGGGAGACGTGTTCGCCCCCGCAGTGCAGGATGTTCAGCGCGAACCTGCGGCCGTCGAGCAGCGCGGGCAGCGAACGGCCGCTGCGACCCACCCCGATGGCGAGCAACTGCGGCGCGCGGCTCAGGCTCATCACGGCGGTACTGGTGAAGCCCACCGGGCGCCCTTCGGCCGTCAGGGCGGTGACGACGCACACGCCCCCGGCGAGGGCTGCCATGGCGTCGAGGAAGACGGAATCCGGCGGGGAGACGACGGAACGGTCGGAGGTGGCCGCGGCCATGAGGGCTCCCTGAAGCTAGAATGTTCGTGCCATCAACATTCAGCGTAGGGGCCGGGTGTTTCACGGGCGTAAACCCTCTCGCGGCACTCCCCCGGCCCCTCCCGGCCCGCCGCGCCCGACCCTTTAGGATTCCTGCCATGCCGGCCCAACCCGCCCACAGCATGTCGCCCGCCACCGGGGACACCGACGCACTGCTGCGCGCCGAACTCGGCGGCGCGATCCGGAAGTTGCGCAAGGAGCGAGGCCTGACCCTCGTCCAGCTCGCCGAGCGTGCCGCGCTGTCCCATCCGTTCCTCAGCCAGCTGGAGCGCGGGCTCACCCGCCCGAGCATGCCGTCCCTGCACCGCATCGCCCGCGCCCTCGGCACCACCCAACAGGCCCTCATGGCCACGGCGGCCTTGCCGCATCCCGACGCCCCCGCCGGTTCGGCCCACGTCGTACGCTCCGGCGAGGGCCTGAACGTGGCCAGGCCCGGCGGCACGGCGCGCATGCTCGGCGCCCCCGCCTTCTCCGTCCACCCCGTGGAGCACATCGGTGCCGCCGAACGGTTCGAGGAGTACTACGACCACCCCGGCGACGAGTTCGTCTACGTCGTGGCAGGCGAAATCGAGATCGAACTGCGGGGCGCCGACGGGCCCGAATCCCACGTACTCGGCCCGGGAGACAGCATCTGCTACCCGGGAGCCACTCCACACCGCTGGCGCGCGGTCGGCGACGGCTCTCTGGTGCGGCTCCTCACCGTCCAGAACGCGACACAGTCCGACCATCACTCCTGAGCCGACCGCCGAGCGTCCGGCCGGCGCTCCCCGCGGACACGCAGAGGCGATGGCTGTGACCGAACGGCCGCTTGGGACTTTGCTGCTCACCGGCACCGATCCCATCGCTCGAGATGCTGAAGCTCATGACTCTCAGCAGCTGCCGCTCCACGTGTTCCTCCTCTGATTCTGTCGCGTCATCGCGGCGAGGCGCCGCACATCAACGACGTCGAACGGGACGTAGCCGCATCGACAGCCGCCCACCACTTCCTCCCGGGCATTGCCTCGGTCCCGGTGCCCACAAGCTCGGTGGCCCCGGCCTCCCCTTCGCAGTCGGCCAGGGTGCGGCCCCGTCAATGAAACGGGCTTCCCCTGCAGTCGGCACGCCCCCGGTCGTTGCCGCTCTGCCCCGCCCGCTCCTTCCTCCTGGCTCGCAGCTCACGGCTCGGACCGGTTACGTCAGTGGCATGGCGCTGTAACAGTCCTGAAGGAGGCTCATGGCGACGTATCTCCGGTCCCCTCAGCAACTCGCCCCCCACGCGACCGGGTTGACCGAACGACCGCACCCCGGACGGCGCGCGTACCGGGCACTCCCCCGCATCCCGCCGCAACTTCCTGAGCTCCGTCGGCGCCGCGGGCGGTGCCGGAGTCCTGTACTCGGCGATGGGCGCACTCGGGCTCGCCCCGGTGCCCGACGTGCGGGCGGACGAGTACCGGCCGCCCCAGCGGAGCGACTTCGCGCTCACCGGGCGCGCCGGCAAGAAGGTGCTCGTGCTCGGCGGCGGCATAGCCGGCCTGGCCACGGCGTACGAGCTGGGCAAGGCCGGTTACGACTGCCGGATCCTGGAGGCGAACGACCGTCCCGGGGGCCGCAACTGGACGGTCCGCGGCGGCACGAAGCTGACCGACCTCGACGGGCGCACGCAGACGGCGTCGTTCACCGAAGGCCAGTACATGAACGCGGGCCCGGCCCGGCTGCCGCAGTCCCACGTCACTCTCGAGTACTGCCGCGAACTCGGCGTCGAACTCCAGGTGTTCACCAACCAGAACGCCAACGCGTACATCTACCACGAGAACAGTGCCGCCCTCGCGGGCAAGCCCATGCGCTGGCGCACGGCGAAGGCCGACGTCTACGGCTACATCTCCGAACTGCTCGCCAAGGCCACCGACCAGGGCGCCCTTGACGCACGGCTCACCGCGCAGGACAAGGAGCAGCTTATCGCCTTCCTGCAGAGCTTCGGCGCCATCAAAGGCAAGACCGACGGCTACGCCTACGCCGGCACCGACCGGCGAGGCTACTCCGTCGAACCGGGCGCGGCCTTCGAGGAGGGCACAGTCCTCGGCCCGGTGCCGTCGTTGTCGGACGTCGTCGCCAGCGGCGTGGGGCAGCGCTTCGCCTTCGAATTCGGCTACGACCAGGCCATGCTGATGTTCCAGCCGGTGGGCGGCATGGACGCGATCCCGTACGCCCTGGCCAAGGCGATCGGCCGGCACCGCATCGCCTATGGCGCCACGGTGCTGGAGGTCAAGGACCTGCCGGACGGCGTCGAGGTCACCTACAAGGACACCGGCGACCACACCCGCATCCAGCGCGCCGACTTCGTCGTAGCGGCCATGCCGCCGATGGTCATGGCCCGCCTCAAGCACAATCTACGGGCCGAGTTCACCGCCGCGCTGAAGTACGCCGTCCCGACGCCTGTCGGCAAGGTCGGGCTCGAGTACCGCAGCCGCTGGTGGGAGACGGACGAGCACATCTACGGTGGCATCACGCCGACCGACACCGATCTGGCGACCATCTGGTACCCCTCGTACGGCTACCAGGGCCGGCGCGGCACACTCATCGGCTACTACAACTTCGGTGCCAACGCCGTCGCGTACAGCGCTCTTCCGCACGCTGAGCGCGTCGCGCGGGCGGTGAGCCGGGGTGTGAAGATCCACGGTGACAAGTACCGCACCGAACTCGATCACTCCTTCAGCGTGGCCTGGCACCGCACGCCTCACATCGAGGCCGGCTGGGTGGGCTGGCCCTCGCAGACCGGTCCGGAGTACAAGCTGCTCAACCAGTCGGCCGGGCACGTCTACTTCGCCGGCGACTGGCTCAGCCATGTCATCGCCTGGCAGCACGGCGCGTTCACCTCGGCCCGCAAGGTCGTGACGGACATCCACGAAAGGGTGATGGCTGCATGAAGCAAGGCCGGGAAGTTAAGGCTGGCTGGGGCGCTGTCCAGGCGCGGGTGGGCGTGCTGGCCCTGCGGTGAATGACGAACGGGACCGCTGGTAGA
>NZ_JBFBBE010000161.1:0-16860 GCF_040682555.1 Streptomyces sp. NPDC051172 | reverse complement strand
GTCCTGGGGTTGCCCTTTGGGTTGTGGAGTTGTTGGGCAAATCCGCTGGTTTGCGGTGTTTTTTTGGGGGTAATTGTGTGCGGCCGGGGTGTTTTTTTTCCGGCCCCGCTACTTGTCATGCTCCCGGGGAAGGAATCGAACCCTCATTCAATGGACCAAAACCATTTGTCCTGCCTTTAGACGACCCGGGATGGTTCGTCCGCTATATCCGATTCGGCTGATCGGCTTCGCGTGTGGACACCACTATGCCGTACCAAGAGCCCTCGATGCGACGGTACAAGTCGGCACCCTTCAGGACTTTGACCACGAGGCAGCCTCGGTAGTTCTCGCCGACGTTCTTCCGGACCGTCCTGGGGTTGTGCCTCTTGAGGGTCGTCTTGTTGAAGGCGGAGCGGTCGGCGCAGACGAGGTCGGCCCAGTACTGCTCGGCGCCCGCTACGTCCGCTTTCTCGTGGATCATTACGGCGTATCGGAGGCGGTCACGTTCGACCCCCAGTAGGTCGAGCCAGGCCAGGAAGACCTGGATCATGCCCGGGTCGCTGTTGACGAAGGTGACGTTCTCGCGGCGCTGGTATGGCTTGTCTTTGCTGCCTTCGGCCCAGTAGAGCCCCACGCCCACCAAGAAGAGTTCCCGTGCTGACAGTGCACCGACTGCTTCCTTGGCGGCGTCCTTGGTCTGTTGGCGCTCCTCGTCTCGAAGCTGCAGTTTTGCCTCCCAACCCCGCCTGGCGATGGCCGCCGCCTCCTCGGAAGTGCGCTTGCGTTCCGGCTTCGGCAGATCCCGTACCCACAGCGAGATCGAACTCTTCGAGCACCCCAGCTCCACCTGGATCTGGTCGTACGTCCAGCCCTGGAGCCGGAGCTCCCTTGCCCGGTGTCGGAGGTCGTCCCTTGCGTTCGGGCGCTTCGTCCATTCCGGAGGGGGCTCGCCCTCCAGGAGGCGGTTGAGGATGTCGTTGTTGTCGACGTGCAGGCGGTCGCGGATCTGGCGGCGGCTGAGCCCTGCGCGCCGCAGCGCGACCGCCCGTTCCCGCAGTCCCTCGAAGTCGGCGTATTTGCCATCTGAATGTGCCATGGGCATACCGTCAGGGCGGAATCCGGGCTTCCGGGGGCGAACAATGTGCGATTCAGCAGTTCGAGGGATATCGGTCTGTTTCGCTTACGTTCGGTTACGGAGTGTGGTGTAGACCCATCGTGAAAACTCGCCGGAAAACGGGGTGTGGACGCCCGTAGGCTGGAGGCATGACCACGACGGGGGAAGTGCACGCGGCGGCCCGGGGAGGGCCGTGGTGGTGGGCCAGGTGGCGCAGTGCCGTGCTGGACGTGAGCTTGGCTTTTGTGTCCGCGGTGGAGTGTGCGTTCGAGGGTGTTCGGTTCGCTCGGGACGCGGGGATTCCGGTGGCCGCGGGGGTTGTGTTCGGGGTGTTGGCGGGCTCGGCGCTGCTTGTGAGGCGGCAGTGGCCGATTGCTGTGGTGTTGGTGTCGATCGCCATTACGCCGGCCCAGATGGGTTATCTGATGGGGGTCGTCGGGCTGTACACGCTCGCCGCCTCCGAACTGCCGCGGCGGATCATCGGTTCGCTGGCGGGGATGTCGCTCGTCGGCATGTTGATCGTGATGTTCGTGCGGGTGCGGCAGGACATGGCGCGGGGGTCATGGGATCTGGGGGACTGGTTCGTTCCGTTCGCTGCGATCACCACGGCGATCGGGATGACTGCGCCGCCTCTGCTTCTCGGGCTGTACGTCGGGGCTCGGCGCCGGCTGATGGAGAGCTTGCGGGAGCGGGCGGACAGTCTTGAGCGTGAGTTGCAGCTGCTGGCCGAGCGGGCCGAGGAGCGGGCCGAGTGGGCGCGGAACGAGGAGCGGACTCGGATTGCGCGGGAGATGCATGACGTGGTCGCGCATCGGGTGAGTCTGATGGTGGTGCATGCCGCTGCGTTGCAGGCCGTTGCCCGTAAGGACCCGGAGAAGGCCGTCAGGAATGCGGCGCTGGTGGGGGACATGGGGCGGCAGGCGTTGACCGAGTTGCGGGAGATGCTCGGGGTGCTGCGGAGTGGGGGCGGGGTGCGGGGGGCCGGGCAGTCTGTTCCCCTGGCGGCGGTGGGGGTGGCTGCTGCTGCGGCGGCTTCGAAGGCCGTGGATGAGGGGGAGGGGCCGTGCCTGGAGGAGTTGGAGGAGCTCGTCGGGCAGTCGGCGGCCGCGGGGATGGTGGTGGCGCTGTCCGTGGAGGGGGATGTGCGGTCGTATGCCGCTGAGGTCGAGCAGACCGCGTATCGCGTGGTGCAGGAGGCGTTGACGAACGTCCACAAGCATGCGGCGGGTGCGAAGACGTATGTGCGGCTTGCGCATCGGGTGTCGGAGATTGCGATGCAGGTGGAGAACGAGCCGCCGCCGGAGGTGGCTTCGGCGTCGTCGGCGCGGTTGCCGTCCGGGGGGAACGGTCTTGTGGGGATGAAGGAGCGGGTGACCGCGCTGGGTGGGGTGTTTGTGTCGGGGCCGACGGATGCGGGGGGTTTCCGGGTGTCGGCGGTGATTCCGGCGGCGTAGGGGCCGCTGGCTGTTTGCGGGGGTTCAGCCGGCTGTCAGTCGTACGGGTTCGATGCCTGAGACGAGGGCGCCGAGGGCTTGGTCGATGTCGGGGCCGAGGTACCAGTCGCCTGTGTGATCGAGGGCGTAGATGCGGCCTTCGGTGTCGACGGCGAGGAGGGAGTGGGTCTCTGTCTCGGTGCCGAGGGGGCTGACTTCGGTGTCGAGGGCGCGGCCGAGGTCGTTGAGGGTGCGGGCCATGTGGAGGCCGTGCAGGGGGTCGAGGTGGAGGGCTGCGGGGGCGATCTGGCGGCCGGGTCCGGTGGGTGTGATGTGGAGGCCGCCGAATTCGGCCCAGGCTTCTACGGCGGCGGGGAAGACGGCGTGGCGGTGGCCTGCGGGTGAGGTGTGGTCGCGGAGGGCGTCGGCCCAGATCTCGGCCTGTTTTATGTCCCAGCGTCCGGGTTGCCAGCCGGCGGCGCGGAGGGCGGCGTCGACGGGTACGGGGAAGCGCGTGGTCGAGGTGCGGTCGGGGTGCATCTGCTCTTCGATCGTCGAGTTCGCTGGGATCACGGTGCGGCGCGGGGCCGTGTTGTTTGTGGGGGTGGGTGTCAGCCGTCTGTTGCCGCGGGGTCGACGATGCGGACGCCGTAGTGGGCGCTGAGGGCGGTGCAGGCGCGGCAGGGGGTGGCGAAGCTGCCGTGGAGGGGGTCGCCGTCCTCGCGGATGCGGCGGGCGGTGAGTTTGGCCTGCTTGAGGGCTTTGCGGGCTTCGCCGTGGGTCATGGGTTTGCGGGTGGCGCGTTTGCTGCGGGCGGCGTCGGCGGCGGCTATGTGGCGGGAGATGAGGATGGTTTCGGCGCAGCGGCCGGTGAAGCGGTCGCGTTGGGCGCTGGGGAGGGTGTCGAGGAAGTCCTGGACGAGTGGGTGCAGGGGTGGGGGCTGGTCGCCGCGGGCGGCGGTGCCGGTGAGGGTGGCGCCGCGGACGGAGAGGGCGGCGGCGATGGTGGGGAGTATGCCGTCGCGGCGGTGGAGGAGGGTGGGCGCGTGGGGGGTTTCGGTGGCGCTCCAGCCGATGCGGGGGTCGCCGGACGGCCCGGTGTGCGGTGCCGTGTGTGGTCCCGTCTGCGTCGCGTTCATGATCGTCATCCCCTCCCGAGCCTCCCCCGGAGGTCACAGAGTGCCAAATGCCGTGGCTCCTGCGGAAGCTGGGGCGGTGCGACACGCCCGGGTTTGGGCGGGCTGTCACGGCGGGGTGACGGCTGGTCACGGAAGCGGAGGGTGGCTGACCGGTGCCCGGTGACCGGTGCGGTCGTACCGCATAGGCTGTCGGCACCGCGATCCACGCGGCGGACGTGTGGAGAGGGTTGTACAGGAGATACGGGGCGGGTTGGCCGGTGGCGGTCATCGCGGTCCGTAACGAACGCCGCAGGGGGCAACCGCCATGACGACAGGTCGGCTCGGGCAGCAAGCCGCGCCGCCGAACGCGGCTTATGCCGGGCAGGTCGTGCATTTCCCGGATCCGGTCCGGGCGGCACGTCACCCGAGAGGGGTACGTGTGGATGAGCGCGGTTACCCCGACTTCTCGCCCTATGCCCGTGCTGCTGCGGAGATCGCGGAGCCGCCGGAGGGTTTCGGTGTCGACGAGTTGCGGCTGACGGACTACGTCTCGGCGAATGCGGCGCTTGCCGCCTCCGGTCATGAACTGTGGGACACGGTGCCGGCGGTGGCGACGCCGCACGGCTGGACGTGGCATCACGTGGTGGGTTCGCGGCGGCTGGAGTTGGTGCCGGTCGAGGTGAAGGCGTTGCTGCGGCATCACGGTGGGATCGCGACGGCGGCGGTGGATCAGGGCAAGCGGGGGACGCGGCCGTTGCAGGAGACGCGGCCGGCGCATTTCGGGTTGCCGAAGTCGGGTGTGGCGGTGACGGAGTCGCAGGTGCAGGGGGTCGAGGAGGACCTCGGGTATCGGTTGCCGGGTGCGTACCGTTCGTTTCTGAAGGCTGCGGGTGGGTGTGCGCCGGTGGGTGCGGCGCTGGACGCCGAGTTGGGGCTGTTGGTGGACCAGCCGTTCTTCACGGTGCGGGACGAGGCGGCGGTCAATGATCTGGTCTACGTCAACAAGTGTCTGCGTGACCATCTGACCAAGGATTACTTGGGTGTTGGGTTTGTGCAGGGCGGGTTGCTGGCGTTGAAGGTGAAGGGCGAGCGGCCCGGTTCGGTGTGGTTCTGTGCGTATGACGACGCGCGGGACGTGGATCCTTCGTGGGCGCCGGCGGATCGGGTGCAGCGGTTGTTGCTGCCGTGCGGTGAGGACTTCGACGCGTTCTTGTCGCGGCTTGCGGGGAATCCGCCGGAGCTGGAGACGGTGGCGAATCTGATGGTGGACGGCGGGTTCGCGCATTCCGTTCCGGTCTCTTCCGTCTCTTCGGTGGGGGAGTGAGCGTTGCGATGGTGACCTTCGCGCAGGCGCAGGAGCGCGCCGAGGAGTGGATCAACGGGGATGTGCCGGCGTATCAGCATCGTGAGGTGCGGGTGCGGGAGTTCGGGCTCGGGTTCGTGGTGTGGGCCGAGGACCGGGCGGAGGGTCCGCGTTCGGACGGGGGTCTGCAGCGGCTGGTGATCGCCCGGGACAGTGGTGAGGCGACGCTGTGGCCTTCGCTGCCGGTGGGTGAGGTGATTCGCCGGTACGAGGAGGAGTACGGCCGGCGGGACGAGGCTGCGGAGCGGGTGCCGGCGGCTTCGGCGCGGGTGGATCTGAATCAGACGTCGTTCCTGTTGAGTCCGCCGGAGTGGTTGCAGGAGGCGGCGGACAAGTTGGGGATGGCGGATCGGCGGGGCGGTGCGGCTGCTTCGTCGGGTGGTGGAGCGGCGTGGCCGGAGGCCGGGGCGAGTGGTGACGCGCCGAGTGCGCCCGCGGGGCCGACTCCCTGGGCGGGGACGGACACCAACGGCGGTGGCGAGGACCTTTCCGTTCCGCTGCCCGCGACCGTGTTCGCGCCGCCGTTGAACGATGCGGGCGAGGAGACGCCGCCGGACGCCGAGACGGCCCTGATGGCGGGCGGCAGCCGGCTTCCGCGGACCACGGAGGAGTCGGCGCTTGATGAGCCGGCGGCTTCGGGTGGTACGCCTGCGGCGCCGCCGGGCTATGGGTATCCGCAGGGTGCGGCAGCGCAGGGGGCGCCGCCTCCGCCGCCGGCCCCTCCGTCGTACGGCTATCCGCAGCCGGGTGCCGGGGCTCCGCCCGCGCCTTCTTACGGCTACCCGCAGGCGCCGGGGCGGCCGCCGGCCCCGAATGCCGGGGACATCGCCGACGCGGCGACGAGCAAGGCGGCTCCTCAGTCGCGCCGGGGTTCGTCCACGCCGCCTCCGCCGAGCGCTCCGGGAACGCCGGGTGCGCGGCCTGGCAGCGCGCCGCCGCCTCCGCCGGGACCCGGTGCGGGCGGGTACGTACCGACGCAGCTGGTGTCGGCGCTCGGCCCCGACGGGCCTGAGGGGGTTGCGCCCACTCCGCCGGGCCCGAATGCGCCGACTCCCCCGGGTGTCCCCCACCCGCCCGGCGCGCCGAACGCGCCCGGCGGCCCGCCTCCGGCCAACGTCCACCAAGCCGCCACGATGCTCGCCGACCCCGGCCGGATGGGGCCGGGGGCACCGCAGCCTCCGGGGGCGCCGGGTATTCCGGGTGCGGGTGCACCGCAGCCTCCGGGTGCCCCCGGCGGTCCGGGTGCGCCTGGCGGGCAGGTGTTTCCGGGCGCCCCGGGTGCACCGAGCGCGCCCGGCGCTCCCTTCGCCTCGGGTGCTCCTGGCATGGGTGCCCCGCCCCAGCCTCCTGCGGCTCCGGGGGCGCCCGGCGCGCCTGGTGTTCCGCAGGCGCCGGGTGCCACTGGCACGCCCGCAGGCCCCGGCTTCCCGCCGCCTCCCGGTGCTCCGGGTGGTCCTGGCTTCCCGCCGCCTCCTGGTGGACCTGGTGGTTCTGGTGGTTCTGGGCCTTCCGGTGCTCCGGGTGGCTCGGGCGCCCCGCAGCCTCCGATGGGCCCCGGTGCTCCGGGTGGTCCTGGCTTCCCGCCGCCTCCCGGTGGTCCGGGGGCTCCTGGTTTTCCGCAGCCGCAGGGCGCTCCGGGTGCACCCGCGACCCCGGGCACCCCGCCGCCTCCCGGCGCCCCCGGCTTCCCGCAGCCGCCGGGCGTCCCCGGCACCCAGCCGCCCCCTGGCGCTCCCGGCGCTCCCTCCGGTGGTCGAGGTGCCGTACACCATGCGGAGACCGTGCTTGCCGGGCCCCCCGTAGGCGCACCCGGTGCGCCCCCGCCGCCGGTGCCCGGCGCCCCCCAGCCCCCCGCATACGGCTACCCGCAGCCGCAGGGGCAGCCCACCGTGGGGCCCGGTTATCAGGCCGTGCTTCGGTACCGGGCGCAGGACGGGTCCGAGCAGCAGTTGATTCGGCGGTCGGCGCCGGGTGTGCCGCATCCGGAGTGGCAGATCTTCCATGAGCTGCGCGGCATGAACGTGCCGCCGGACCAGGTGCTGGAGCTGCACACGGAGCTGGAGTCGTGCGAGCTGCCGGGCGCGTACTGTGCGCGGATGATCCGGGAGCAGTGGCCGCAGGCGCGGATCACGTCCATCGCGCCGTACGGGACGGATCACGCGAGCCGGCAGCAGGGCATGCAGCAACTGCTGGCGCACCAGGGCGAGTTGCACCAGGTGGCGGACGGGCCGGCCCGTCCTGCTCCGGTGCGGGCGCCGTTGCCGCCGGTGCAGTCGGCGCCGCCGATTCCGCCGGAGGCGGTGGGGCAGGAGCTGGCGGGTGCGTTCGGGCCGGGTGTGTTCCGGTTCGAGCAGGCCGCCGTGTCCCGGCAGGGTGTGCCGCCGGTCGTGGCGCACTCGCTGGTGGCGGCGGGGCTGCCGACGGACATGGGTCCGTTCTTCTGGGCGCAGGCCCAGCCGGGGCGGCCGGTGCCGACGCTCGCCGAACTCGCGCAGGAGCGCGGTGTGCAGCCGGCCCCGGACGCGGGCTCGTATCTCGTCATGGGCAGCGACTTCGGCCGGGCGGTGTGTGTGCAGTACGGCACCGCGAACATCGTGGCCGTACCGGTGGAGGCCGGGCCCGGCGGTGCGCCCGTGCCGCCGCAGTTCGTGAACACGGGGCTGCCCGAGTTCCAGCGGTGTCTGGCGCTGCTGGGCCGGATGTGGCGGCTCAGGTTCGGTCTGAACCAGGAGCAGGCGGGCCGTTGGACCGTCGACTTCCAGGCCCAGCTGGCCTCCCTCGACCCGGCGGCGCTCGGTTCGCCGGAGAGCTGGTGGTCGGTGCTGCTGGAGCAGATGTGGGACGGGCTGCTGTGATGCACCGCTGCTGAGGAACCTGGGCTGCTTGCTGCGGGGCCGGGCCGGTCGTTGTGACCGGCCCGGCCCTTTTGCGTTCGTACGCCGATCGCGATCCGCCTACGGAGTGTCGCGTTATGAACACTTCTGCCCGATATATCAAGATGTGCGCGAAATCATCATTGCGCGCCCGTACGGCGGAGAGTTCGGCGGAGAGGGGTTCCAGGATGAGCAGCACACCGATCTCGCCCCATGGCTTCGGGGCCGTACGGGGGCGCGGCTACTGCCCTGAACAGGTCGAAGCGTTCGCCGAGGCGCTCTCCCTGGACCGGGACGCCGCCTGGGAGCGGGCGGCCCGGCTCACCGTCCTCGCCAAGGACATGGAGGCGGAGGCGGCGATGCTGCGGGAGACCGTGTCGCAGCTGACCCCCCAGACGTATGAGGCGCTCGGGGAGGGCGCCCGGGACCTCTTCCGGCATGTGCAGGAGGAGGCCGCGGCCGTAGGAGAGCGCGCCCGGCAGGAGGCGCAGCGCCTGGTGGAGGCCGCCCAGGCGCACGCGAGCAGCGTGCTCGACGCCGCTCAGGCGCACGCCGAGGCGGTACTCGCCGAGGCCGAGGAACACGCCGGTCAGCGGCTGCTCGCGGCCCGTGCCGAGGCCGACGAGATCCGCATCGGCGCCCGGCAGGCGCTGAAGGAGGGCCGGGGCGAGGTGCTGTCCTTGCTCAGGGAGGCACGGCAGCGCGCCACCGTGAAACTCGCCGAGCAGGCCCAGGAGTTCGCCGAGCGGTGGGACGAGGTGGAGCGGGACGAGGCCGAGCGGGCGGCGGCGATCGATGCGCACAGCGCCGGGCTGACGGCTCGGGCGGAGGCCGAGCTGACCGAGGCGAGGCGGGAGTTCATGGAGGCGGAGGAGTACGCCCACCGCTGCCAGGAGGAGGCGAACGCACGCGCCGCGGAGATCCTCGCGGCGGCGCGGCGGCAGGAGGAGCAGATCGCCCGGGAGACGGAGCAGGTGCTGCAGCAGCACAGCGAGCAGTCCGACGAGATGCAGGTCCAGATGGACAACGTACGCAACAGTCTTACGGCGTTGACGGGTTCGGCGTCGGGGGAGTGACGGGCGGGACGGAGGCGCCCGGCACGGGCCGCGCCTCCGTCCCGCCGACCACGTTCGGCGTCGCCTGCGTGCCGCAGGCCCGTCACCCGCTTCTGCGTACCGCTCCTGCCAGGATCCACCCCTCGACGGCCTCGTACTGGCGCCGCTGTTCCTCCGACGCCCGCTGGCCGGAGGCCACTGTGCCGAGCCAGCCGAAGGCGAAGCCCAGGGGGATCGTCACCAGGCCGGTGGTCGTGAACGGGAACCAGTTGAAGTCGGCGTCGGGGAAGGCGGAGACCGGGGAGCCGGAGACCAGGTTGGTGCCCGGCATGATCAGCAGGACCGCGAGCGTGCCGCCGATCAGCGTGCACAGCAGGCCCATGCGGGTGTAGCGGCGCCAGAAGAGGCTGTAGACCAGGGCGGGGGCGATCGCGGAGGCGCCCAGGCAGAAGGACAGGGTCACCAGGGGCTGCAGGCTGCGGTGCTGGACCAGGGTGGCCAGCAGGATCGCCGGGATGCCCACCGCGAGGGCCGAGACGCGGGCCAGCAGCATCTCGCGGCGCTCCGACAGCTCCTGCACCCGGGCGGCGAAGACGTCGTGGGCGAGGGAGTTGGCGCAGGCGAGGATCATCCCGGCGACCGAGGCGAGCAGGGTCAGGAAGATCGCCGTGGTGACCGTGGTGAACAGGAACGTCTCCGACGTCGACACGCTCGCACCGAAGGCCGCCCGTGAGCCGAGCAGATAGGCCGTGTTGCCCCGCGGGTCGGCCTGCGCGATCACCGCCCGGCCGATCAGCGCCGTCGCGCCGAACCCGACGACCGTCATGATGAGCACGAACAGCACCACCGAGGACACCGCCCACGACATCGAGCGTCGCACCTGGCGGGCGCTGCGCGCGGTGTACATGCGCATGGTGACGTGCGGCAGACAGGCGCCGCCGAGGACGACCGTGAGCTCCGAAGTGATCATGTCCAGGCGGGGGTTGGAGCTGCCCGCGAACTCGACGCCGGAATGCAGGAAGGCGGAGCCGACCCCGCTCTGCGCGGCCGCGGCGTTGAACAGCGCTCCCGGGTCCCAGTCGAAGCGCTGCAGCACCAGCAGGGCGACCACGGCGCCCGAGCCGAGCAGCATCACGATCTTCAGGATCTGGATGAGGGCGGTGCCCTTCATGCCGCCGATCGCCGCGTAGCTGATCATCAGGGCGCCGAGCCCGATGATGCAGCCGGTCTTCAGCGAGTCGCCGGAGAAACCGAGGATGAACGCCAGCAGCTGCCCGGTGCCCGCCAGTTGGACCAGCATCAGCGGCAGCAGTGCGGCGATGGTGACCACGCAGGCGGTGATACGTACTCCGCGGCCCGGCATACGGCGGGCCAGCGCGTCCCCCATGGTGAACCGGCCCGCGTTGCGCAGGGGTTCGGCCAGCAGGAACATCAGCAGCATCAGCGACAGTGCGGTGCTCAGGGCGAGAGCGATCCCGTCGTAGCCGCACAGGGCGATCACGCCGCCCGTGCCGAGCACGCTCGCCGCGGAGATGTAGTCGCCGGCGATGGCGAGGCCGTTGCGCATGGGCGAGAGGGAGCCGTAGCCGGTGTAGAACTCGTCGAGGTCGTCGCCGTCCGGGCCGGTCATCACGCACAGCAGCAGGGTGATCGCGGCGACGGTGGAGAAGGCGACGAGGGACATGGCCTGGGCGTTTCCGCTGAACCCGGTGGTCATCGCGCCGCCTCCCGCTTGGCGTCCAGCTCGGCCTGCTTGCGGATGCGCTCCGCGATCGGGTCGACGTAGCGGCGGGCCGTGTGCTCGTACAGCCCGATCGCCAGCCAGGTGACGGGTATCTGGAGCAGGCCCAGCAGCAGCCCGGTGGGCAGTCCGTCGGTGACGGTGGTCGTCATGAACGACGGGGCGAACGCCGACAGGATCAGGAACAGCGTGAAGTAGCCGAGTGCGGTGAGGGTGGCGGTGCGCCGCTGCCAGCGGTACGCACTGCGCAGGATCCGCAGATCGCTGTGGTGGCCGAGAGGGGCCTGGGGCGGGCGGCGCCGTCGGGCCGGTTCGGGCGGCGGGGTGGGCGGCATCCACGGGTAGGTGGCCTCGTACGGCAGGGACGTGTTCTGCGGTGCATGGCGGTACGGGTACGACGGGGACCGGTCGTAGGACATCCCGGTGCTCCTTGCGTGGCTCGGGTCCTGTGCGGGGACCGCAGGGAGATTGGGGGGCGGTGCGGAGCCACGCACGCTACTCGCCGGTTTCCGGTCGCGCGGCGTTTTCACCAAACTGGCCGGTCGGTATGCGCTTACTACGCTGACCTGCGGTGTTACCCGCGTTAACTCGGACTTTTGCGGCCGAAGACGGGTCGAGGCCCGCGCCGTGGACCGTCAGTCCTTGAGCACGGGGAAGCGGCGCGGGGCGAGGAACAGCAGCACCAGGAAGGCCGCGGCGGCCGCGCACCCGGCGCCCAGATACACCGCGTGCACCGCGTCCGCGATCGCCCGCCGCGTGGCCTGAGGCACCACACCCCCGTCCAGGCCCCGGGTCACCGAGTCCAGGTCGCTCGCACCGCCCAGCCGGCCGGCGAGCACCCCGTTGGCCACCGCGCCGAACACCGACGCCCCGATGGTCTGGCCGGTCTGGCGGCAGAACAGCACCGACGCCGTGGTCGTGCCGCGCTCCGCCCACTCCACCGTCGACTGCACGCCCACGATCAGCGGGAGCTGGAACAGGCCCAGGGCCGCGCCGAGCAGCAGCATCAGCAGGGCCGGCTGCCACGCCCGGCCCGGATAGGGCAGGAACGGGAACGCGAACAGGATCAGCGCCGCCGTCCCGATGCCCAGCATCGCGGTGTTGCGGAAGCCGATCCGCCGGTACACGTGCTGGCTCAGCGCCGCCGAGACCGGCCAGCTCAGCGTCCAGACGGACAGGACGAAGCCGGCCGCCACCGGGGCCAGGCCCAGCACGGACTGCGCGTATGTCGGCAGGAACACGCTCGGTGCCACCATCAGCAGTCCCAGCGCCCCCAGGGCGAGATTGACCGCCGCGATCGTACGGCGCCGCCACACCCAGCCGGGGATGATCGGCTCAGCCGCCCGGCGTTCGACCAGGACCACCACCCCGGCCAGCGCAAGTCCCGTACCGAACAAGGCCGTTGACGGACCCGACAGCCAGGGCCAGGCCACCCCGCCCTGCACCAGGGCCGTCAGCAGGACGCCCCCGCACGCGAACACCGCCAGCGCACCCGCCCAGTCGATACGGGCAGGCTCGGCCGACTTGCGCTGCGGCTCGTGCAGATGACGGACGACCAGCCACAACGCCACAGCGCCGATGGGGAGGTTGACCAGGAAGATCCAGCGCCAGTCCGCATAGGCGGCCAGGACACCTCCCACCCCCGGGCCGGCCACCGCCGACACCGCCCACACCGTGGACAGCTTGGACTGGATCTTCGGGCGGTCCTTGAGCGGGTAGAGGTCGGCGGCGAGCGTCTGCACCGTGCCCTGGAGCGCTCCGCCGCCCAGGCCCTGGAGGATGCGGAAAGCGATCAGCGCGCCCATGTTCCAGGCCACCGCGCACAGCAGCGAGCCGGCCAGGAACACCGAGGCGCCCGCTATCAGGACCGGCTTGCGGCCGAAGGTGTCCGACAGCTTGCCGTACACCGGGAGCGTCACCGTCACGGCGAGCAGATAGCCGGAGAACAGCCAGGAGAAGACCGAGAAACCGCCCAGGTCTCCGACGATCTGCGGGACGGCTGTCGAGACGATCGTGGCGTCGAGGGCGGCGAGCGCCATGGCGAGCATGAGGGCGGCGACCACGGCGCCGCGTCTGTGCGTGTCCTGCGTGCGCTCCGTCGCAGCCGTCCGTATCCCGGCCTCCCCCTGGTCCACAGGATTCCTTCCCGTTGCATTCCCCTTGCATCCATCTGCCGCCGAACAGCTTCCCACTCGGCCCGCCCGTCGCCCGACCCCCACCCCTCAACGACGCGCTTCGCGCGGCACCTGTCGATTGCGACGGGAGGGTGGAAGCCGACTGGGCCGGAGGGTGGACCGCAACCCCGAGAACGTCTCCACCCGTCGGTGGACTGCCCCTAGGGGTTCCTCCGTACTACGGCCCGGGGAGGGTTCGTACCGCCGGAGGAGGAGAACGGCCGGGGGGCGTCCTTAACCTGGTTTCACGTCGCTGGGGCGCCGGTGAGGGGTGGTTGACCGAACCGGCGGGGGTGGGGTTTTCCCCAGTACAAGAGGGTGCCGAGCACCAGCGCGCCGGACCCCTCTGCGAGGCCAGACTCATTCGCGTAACCAGCACAGCACATCCGGCAGGACCGGTCCGACGCAGCACTCGTGCGTCATCTTCACAACCGACATAGGAGATTTACCATGACTTCGGCCGTGACCATTCCCAGGCACGGGGGCACTGGAGGGCGTACGGCCGTAGCCGCGCGGGCGCGGCAGGTCGTGAAGGCGTACGGGGCCGGCGAGACCCGTGTCGTCGCCCTCGACCACGTGGACGTCGACATCGCCCGTGGGCAGTTCACCGCGATCATGGGCCCCTCGGGGTCCGGCAAGTCCACCCTCATGCACTGCCTGGCCGGGCTCGACACCGTCTCCTCGGGGCAGATCTACCTCGACGAGACCGAGATCACCGGGCTCAAGGACAAGAAGCTCACCAAGCTGCGCCGGGACCGGATCGGGTTCATCTTCCAGGCGTTCAACCTGCTGCCGACGCTGAACGCGCTCGAGAACATCACGCTGCCCATGGACATCGCCGGGCGCAAGCCCGACAAGCAGTGGCTGGCGCGGGTCGTGGACACCGTCGGGCTGAGCGACCGGCTCAAGCACCGGCCCACCCAGCTCTCCGGCGGTCAGCAGCAGCGCGTGGCCGTGGCCCGGGCGCTGGCCGCGCGGCCCGAGATCATCTTCGGTGACGAGCCGACCGGAAACCTCGACTCCCGTGCCGGAGCAGAGGTGTTGGGCTTCCTGCGCAGGTCGGTCGACGAGCTCGGGCAGACCATCGTGATGGTCACGCACGACCCGGTGGCGGCCTCGTATGCGGACCGGGTGCTGTATCTCGCCGACGGCAGGATCGTCGACGAGATGTACAAGCCGACCGCGGACGCCGTCCTCGACCGTATGAAGGACTTCGACGCCCGGGGGCGCACGTCATGACCGTGCTGAAGACTTCGATGCGCAACTTCTTCGCGCACAAGGGGCGAATGGCCCTGTCGGCCGTTGCCGTCCTGCTGTCCGTCGCCTTCGTCTGTGGAACTCTCGTTTTCACGGACACCATGAATTCGACCTTCGACAAGCTGTTCCAGGCCACTTCCTCCGACGTGACCGTCAGCGCCAAGGGCGCCTCGGACAGCGGGGAGACGACCTCCGACAACGGCAGGCCGCCGGTCATGCCGGCCTCCGTGGTCGCCGAGGTGCGCGCCGCGCAGGGTGTGAAGGCGGCGGAAGGGACCGTCTTCTCCACCTCCGTGACCGTCGTCGACGCCCAGAAGGACAGCCTGTCGCCGAGCGGCGGCGGTCCGATCATCGTCGGGAACTGGAACGGCAACGACGCCCGCACCATGAAGATCAGCTCCGGTACGGCGCCCAAGGGGCCGGACCAGGTGATGGTCGACAAGGACACCGCCGACAAGCACCACCTGAAGCTCGGTGACTCGCTCAGCGTGATCAGCGCGATCGGCACGCACAACGCGAAGATCTCCGGCATCGCGGACTTCCAGGTCACCAACCCCGGCGCGGCGATCTTCTACCTGGACACCAGGACGGCGCAGGAGACACTTGTCGGCAGGACCGGCGTCTACACGAACGTCAACGTCACCGCCGCGTCCGGAACGACCGACCCGCAGCTGAAGAAGAACGTCGTCGCGGCGCTCGGCACCGGCTACAAGGTGCAGACCGCCAAGGAGACCGCCGACGCCAACCAGAAGAACATCGAGGGCTTCATGAACGTCATGAAGTACGCGATGCTCGGCTTCGCCGGGATCGCCTTCCTCGTCGGCATCTTCCTGATCATCGACACCTTCTCGATGCTGGTCGCCCAGCGGACCCGTGAGATCGGCCTGATGCGGGCCATCGGGTCCAGCCGCAAGCAGGTCAACCGGTCGGTGCTCGCCGAGGCACTGCTGCTCGGCGTCTTCGGGTCCGTGCTCGGTGTCGGCGCGGGTGTCGGCCTCGCGGTCGGCCTGATGAAGCTCATGGGCCAGATGGGCATGCACCTGTCGACCAGTGACCTGACGGTCGCCTGGACGACCCCGGTGGTCGGTCTCCTGCTCGGCGTCGTCGTCACCGTCCTCGCCGCCTACCTGCCCGCCCGCCGGGCCGGCAAGGTCTCCCCGATGGCCGCACTGCGCGACGCCGGCGCCCCCGCCGACGCCAAGGCGGGCCGCATACGGGCCCTGGTGGGCCTGGTCCTCACCGGCGCCGGCGGCTACAGCCTGTACCTGGCCGCCAATGTCGACAAGGCGAAGGACGGCTCGCTGTGGCTGGGCCTCGGCGTCGTGTTGTCGCTCATCGGGTTCGTCGTCATCGGCCCGCTCCTCGCGGGCGGCGTGGTGCGCGTCCTCGGCGCCGTACTGCTGCGGGCCTTCGGACCGGTCGGACGGATGGCCGAACGCAACGCGCTGCGCAACCCGCGCCGTACGGGCGCCACGGGCGCCGCCCTGATGATCGGCCTCGCCCTGGTCGCCTGCCTCTCGGTGGTCGGCTCCTCCATGGTCGCCTCCGCGACGGACCAGCTCGACAAGACCGTCGGCACGGACTTCATCATCCAGTCCGACGGCAGCCAGCTCGTCACACCGCAGGCCGTCAAGGCCGTGAAGGACACGCCCGGCCTGGCGCGGGTCACCGAGTACCGGACGGCCAAGGCCGACTACACGACGCCCGACGGCAAGACCCTCAAGGACACCGACATCACGGCGGCCGACCCGACGTACGCGACCGACCTGCGCAAGAAGACCGTCGCAGGAAACCTCAAGGACGCCTATCTGCCGGACTCGATGTCCGTGCACGAGAAGTTCGCCAAGGCGCACGGCATCCACCTCGGCTCGAAGATCGACATCAGGTTCAAGGACAGCGCCACCACCGCGCACCTGACCGTGCGCGCGATCACCACCAGCGACGACGTCATCGACCAGGGTGCGAAGTACACCTCCATCGCCACGCTCGCCAAGTACGTGCCGGCCGACAAGATGCCCCTGGACCAGCTGGTCTTCGCCACCGCCAAGGACGGACAGCAGGACGCCGCGTACAAGTCGCTGAAGTCCGCGCTGCACGACTACCCGCAGTACAAGGTGCGCGACCAGACCGACTACAAGCAGGCGCTGAAGGACCAGATCGGCCAACTGCTGAACATGATCTACGGCCTGCTGGCCCTCGCGATCATCGTCGCGATCCTCGGTGTCGTGAACACCCTGGCGCTGTCGGTGGTCGAGCGGACCAGGGAGATCGGCCTGATGCGGGCGATCGGCCTGTCGCGGCGGCAGCTGCGCCGGATGATCCGCATGGAGTCCGTGGTGATCGCCCTGTTCGGCGCCCTGCTCGGCCTCGGCCTGGGCATGGGCTGGGGCGCGACGGCCCAGCAACTGCTGGCCCTGGAGGGCCTGAAGGTCCTCGAAATCCCGTGGTCCACCCTGATCTCGGTCTTCCTCGGCTCGGCCTTCGTGGGCCTGTTCGCCGCCCTGATCCCGGCCTTCCGGGCGGGCCGCATGAACGTACTGAACGCGATCGCCACCGAATAGCCACCGCAGACGGGGGTTGCGGGGGAGCGCCCGGTGCCGGTGAGTCTTGGGGGACTCGCCGGTGCCGGGCAGTTGCCTGTTCTCTTCTGCCGCCGGCCGGGGCTTGATCTTTCAGCCCGTCATGGGGGTCCCCCCGCTCGAGCGAAGCCGAGAGTGGGGGAGTTTGAGGACGAGGCCGTTCAGGCCGAAAGC
>NZ_JBFBBE010000160.1:0-16953 GCF_040682555.1 Streptomyces sp. NPDC051172 | reverse complement strand
CCCCGGCCCCCGCCCCGCCCGCCGCCCCGGCCCGTGCCCGGTCAGGCGGCCGGGCCCGCTCGTCGTCCAGCACGCTGAAGTCGACGTCGAGGCGGGTGTCATAGTCCTTCGGGGTGATCCCGATCTCGTGAGTGGAGTACACGCCGGTTGATGTGCTCGGTCACGTACGGCGAGATGTCAGCCAGGTCCAGCGGGTCGATCTCCCATCCCTCGGCCTGGAGCTGCCGCACCACGTCGGCGATGTCCAGGGTGTTATGGAAGATCACCAGGTTGGCCAGCAGCGAGGTGAACCTCACTCCCGACGTACACCGCCGCCCCGAAGCTGTCGCCGCCTCGCTCGCGACTACGAGACCCTCGACGCCAGCTCCGAAGCCATGATCCAGATCGCATCGATCAACAACCTCGCCAAGCGCATTGCGGGCGAGACCACTCCAACCTAGCCAGGGCCCACAAGGGCATACAGGGCAATCCACCTAGATCAAATGCCCTCTACATCCACCTGCTGATCGACCGCTGCTTCGTAGAAGGCATCCGCGAGGGCGACAATGATCGAGTTGATGGCCGGCCCGTCGGTGAAGAAGTAGTCAGCCATCGTGTTGTGGGCGTCCTGGTTGTCTGCGACCGCCTCAGTAACGGCTGCTTGGAAGTCTGGTGACTCCACGAACTGCTTCTTGGAGTTCACCTTGGTCTGCCTGATCAGGTTCGGGTCGGCCAGCAACCGCTGGACGAGTCCCTGCACGAACTCCCTGACCTGGGACTCGGCGAACGATTCGGCGCCGAAGAGGTCGTTCATCTTGTCTATGACGACCTGGAGCGCGACGTACTTCGGATCCTTCTTCATTCCCGTGCCGGCTGCGCTGATGCCCTTCAGCTGCCCGTCGCCCACGAGCGAGATGTCGACCGGGATTGCCTTGTTGTGCTTGATCCCGACCAGCACTACGTCGGAGAGGTCCACGTCGGCCGCCCAAGCGGTCTCGGCGGTGACTTTCTCCAGTAGGCGCAGAAAGATCGAGAGCATCTCCATGTAGGGGTCGCCGTAGTCGACGATCTGGGACATGAAGTCATAGAGACGTACGTAGGTGGAGACATCCTTGCGGAACAGGTCGAGCGCCTGGAGCGTGACCTTGTCCTCCTCCTCGATCGCCCGCGCATAGCGGCGTCGGAAACCGTGCTGCGCCGGGCTGATCGCCGCCGAGAGCGCGTTGTTGCCCTTCCGGGTCACCCACAGCTCGGCAACCTTGCGAACGTCGTCCTCGGTGTAGATTCCGGCCTGGGCAAGCTTGTTAGCCAGGTGGACGACGACGTACGGATCGGTCTCGGTCTCCAGGGTAGCGTTCTTGAAGTACGGCTCGAAGGCTGCCTTGATGTCCTCGGGCTTGTTGGCGAAGTCGATGACGAACGTCTTGCGCTTCTGCTCCCCACCAGCGGTGCGATGAGTGCGATTGAGCCGCGAGAGTGTCTGCACCGCGGTGACCCCTGACAGCTTCTTGTCTATGTACATCGCCGAGAGTAAGGGCTGGTCGAAGCCGGTCTGGAACTTGTTGGCGACCAGCATGATCTTGTACGTCTCGCCCTTGAATGCGGCTGCCAGATCAGCCCCGGCGCCGGGGTTCATGTTGGCCTCGGTGAACTCGTCGTCCGTCGACGGCTGCGGGCCCCAGTCGCTGTGCCAGGTCTCGTCCTCGGTCATCGTCACCCCGGCGGAGAAGGCGACCAGGGTGCGGTAGTTGTACGAGGCGTCCTCGGTGCGGCGCCTGGCGATGTAGGCGTCGATGGCCAGCTTGTACTTCACTGCGGACTTGCGTGAGTCGGTCACCACCATCGCCTTCGCCTTGCCTTCGAGGAGGTAGGCGACGTTGGCGTGGAAGTGCTCGACGATGATCTGCACCTTCTGGCTGATGTTAGTCGGGTGGAGCTGCACCCACCGCATGAGCCCCTTGCGGGCGGCGGCCTCCTCAACCTCTCCCCCGTCACCGCTCTCGGCCCTACCGGCGATCTTCAATGCGGTGTCGTAGGACTGATAGCCCTTGAGCACGTCGAGGATGTAGCCCTCCTCGATCGCCTGCTTCATCGAGTACAGGTGGAACTCGCGCGGCTTCCCGTCGGCGCCCTTGCGGCCGAACAGTTCGAGGGTCTTGTTCTTCGGCGTCGCGGTGTAGGCGAAGTAGGAGATGTTCTCCGACTCGGCCCGCTCGGTCATCTCCGCGGCCAGCACCGACTCCACATCGACCTCGCCGCCCTCCTCGATCTCCTTGACCTCCTCGGCCGTCAGTACCTGCTTCAGCTTGGAGGAGATCTGACCCGACTGGGAGGAGTGCGCCTCATCGGCGATGACGGCGAACCGCTTACCCTTGAGGCCAGCGTCGGTCCGGATCTCGTCCAGCGCATGCGGGAAGGTCTGTACCGTCACCGCGATGACTAGCTCGCCGTTCTTCAACGCTTGCGCCAGCAGACCCGACTTCGACTTCGCGCCGGCCTTGCGGACGTCCTCGGGGCTGATAGTCGCGACGATCTTGCCGGTGCCGTCGATCTGCCGGATCGCATCCTGCAGCTGGGAGTCGAGCACGGTGCGGTCCACGACCACGATGACAGAGTCGAAGACCTTCCGATCATCGACGTGCAGCCGCGCCAGCCGGTGGGCCGTCCAGGCGATGGTGTTCGTCTTCCCTGACCCTGCCGAGTGCTCAATCAGGTACCGCTGCCCGACACCCTCCTCCTTCACTGCCTCGACGATGCTCGTGACGGCCTCCCACTGGTGGAACCGCGGGAAGAGCATGCTCGTACGCCGAACCGACGCGCCGGTGGTGACGTCCCACTCTTCGTTGGTCTGCACGATCATCAGCCGCCCGATGATGTTCAGCCAGGCGTGTTTCTCCCAGACGCGTTCCCACAGGTACGCCGTCGACGATCGTCCGTCCGCACCGGGCGGGTTGCCGGCACCGCTGTCAAAGCCGACGTTGAACGGCAAGAAGTGGGTCCTCTCCTCCTCCAGCCTCGTGGTCATCGCCGCCAGATCGTTCGAGACCGCGAAGTGCACCAGCGCCCGGTGACCGAACGACAGCAACGGCTCCGGCCGCCCGTTCGTCAACGGATTCCGACGCTGCTTGTACTGGTTGACCGCCTCGTCCAGGGACTGAGTGAAGTCGGTCTTCAACTCCACCGTGGCCACCGGGAGCCCGTTGACGAAGAACACCAGATCGATATTGCGCTGGTCGGCCGTCGAGAAGTGCACCTGCCGCACCACCCGCACCCGCATCGCCTCGTAGTGCGCCGTTGTGGTCTCGTTGAGCGACGTCTCCGGACGGAACTGCGCCATCTTCAACCGACCACCGCCGATGTACTGCACCCCGCTACGCAGGATGTTCAGCGTCCCACCGCCATGCTCCAGCGGCCTGTCCAGCGCCGCCTTCAGCACGTCGAGAAACTTCGCCTGCGAGCCCGCCGCCTTCAACGCCTTCTCGTACGCCGGCCTCTGCGTCTCCTCCAGCCACGCGAGCAGATCAGCAGGGAACAGCGCCCGCTCCCGGTCGTACCCACCGTCGCGGTCGTTCGCCGAGTACAGCCAACCGTGATCCCGGAGGTACTCGCAGATCTCAGTCTCGAAGACGACCTCGTTGTGGTCAGCCATCACGCCACCCTTCGTACGTCGATCTGCCCCGTCACCGCCGCTGTGATCAACGCCGACCGGCGCTCCCTGGAGAGCTCGATGAACCGCTCAGCCTCCACAACAAGTTTGTCGATCTTGCTCGTCTGCTCGTCGAGATACGCAACGATCTGGCGCTGCTCCGCGAGACTCGGCAGCCAGATGGGCGTTGTACGCAAGATCGGAAGCCGCACGTTTGCCACCGTCGAGCCATTTGCCGAGAGCAGGAAGTGGTCCTGCACGCGGTCCGAGTAGATCTGCCACAACAGGAACTTCCCTACGCAAACTGCGTCGTCAATCCGAAGGAGGACCATCCGCTGGCCGAGGCAGATCTGCTCATTAGGAACCATGCATGCCTCACCGGCGGGCGCCTCACGCGTGAACAACACGTCGCCGACCGACGGTGCACCTCCAGCGTTTCGGGCCTCCCACGTCTCCGCACTGACGGGCAGTCCGTTTCCCGGCCGGAACTTTCCATTCCTAACCGAGGCAGTTCGGACTGCCTCATATACGCCGTCTTCGGCAACCTCTGGCGTCGTATGTGGGCAGTCGACGACGTCCGTGCACGCGTTCTGCAGTCGGGTGTTGACCGGCTGGGAATCGAAGACTCCGTCGATAAGCGAGTGGCGGCGCTCGTGGAGCAACTCGATCAGGCGCTCTTGCTCCTCGATGAGCGTGTCGATGCGCGCCGTCTCACGGTCGAGGTAGTCGGCAATGGCTCGCTGCTCTCCAGCCGAGGGCAGGGATACCTCGATCGTCTTCATCTCGTCCCAGTACAGACGCCACTGGGAGGGACGGATGCCCGTCGAGCGGAGGGCGTACTGGTCGATCAGGCCACGCGAGCGGAGCAGGCTGTGGACGAAGCGGTAGTCATACCCGGGAGTAATCGGCCGAAGTACCTCATAGTCGGGGCTGACGATGCCCTCGTATTCGGAGATCCCGAGTGAGCCTTGCCAAGCCTTCATTCGGTTCACCACCAGGTCGCCCGGCCGCACGAGTTGGTAGTTGCTCAAATTCTCGGGTGTGCGGTTGAAGTTGTCGGTGCGACTGTCCTTCGGGATCACGCCGTGGTCACGGTAGACGCTGAGGACCATCGCGTCCTCGTGGCCACGATCGGAAATCGGTTGAAACAGCCATCCGAGACGTGCCGTCGTCCACCTCTCGGACACGACCGTCGTACTCACTTCTCAACCTCCCGCAGCAGCTCAAGGATTTTGGCAACCTGCTTCTCCAGGTCAGCGTCGATCTCGGCGAGCGGTCGGGGCGGGACGTACCTATAGAAGTGACGGGTGAAGGGGATCTCGTAGCCGGTCTTGGTCTTGTTCCAGTCGATCCAGGCGTCAGGAACGTGCGGCTTCACCTCCGCGTCAAAGTACGTCTGGATGACTTCGTGCTCCCCTGCCGCGCCAGCGGTTGAGCCGCCGTAGGTGAAGGGCACGTTTTCGTTGTCACGCTTTTTCGAGTCGGGCTTCGGGTTGCCCTTGCGATCGACGACCGGATTCCCGTCCTCATCGAGTAGGGGGCGCTCGACGGTGATGGTCCAGAAGCCGAACTCGTCGTTGCGCAGCACCTTGGAGTGATCGGGGTCGGCGTCCTCGAAGTCGGCGTACAGCCGCACGACCTCGGCCCGGTCATCGTCGCTGATCTCGCGTCCCTTGGACCCGAGGTTTTTGCGCATCTTGGTCCAGAACGATGTGCCGTCGATGAGCTGGACCTTGCCTTGGCGTTCGGGGTGCTTGGTGTTGTCGAGGATCCAGATGTAGGTGGCGATGCCGGTGTTGAAGAACATGTTGGTCGGTAGGGCGACAATCGCATCGACAAGGTCGTTCTCCAGCAGCCACCTGCGGATGTTGGAGGGGCCGGATTCCGCGGCGCCGTTGAAGAGCGGCGAGCCGTTCATGACGATGCCAACGCGGCCGCCGCCGTCCTCGGGTGCACGCATCTTGTGGGCCAAGTGGAGCAGGAAGAGCATCTGGCCGTCCGAGGTCGCGGGGAGTCCCGGCGCGAAGCGGCCGTAGGGGCCAGCGGAGTCGCGCTCCTCCTTGACCGCCTTGGCGTACTGCTTCCAGTCCACTCCGTAGGGCGGGTTGGACATGCAGTAGTCGAACTGGCGGCCCTTGAACGCGTCGTCGGTGAGCGTGTTGCCGAAGGCGATGTTGGTCGCGTCGTGGCCCTTGGCGAGCAGGTCGGACTTGCAGATGGCGTACGACTGCGGGTTGTACTCCTGGCCGTACAGGCTCAGCTTCGCCTCGGGGTTCTGCGCGAGCAGGTGCTCCTCTGCCAGGGAGAGCATGCCGCCGGTGCCGGCGGTGGGGTCGTACAGTGACCGGATGATGCCGCCCTCGGCGAGGGCGACGTCCTTCTCCGCGAAGAGCAGGTCGACCAGCAGCCGGATCGCGTCGCGCGGCGTGTAGTGGTCTCCGGAGGTCTCGTTCGCGGCCTCGTTGAACTTGCGGATGATGTACTCGAACGCATCTCCCATGTCTGCGTTGGACACCACGTCGGGATGCAGGTCAACGGCGCCGAATGACTTGACGATCTCACGCAGGAGCCCAGCCTTCTCCAGGGCCAGGATCTCCTTCTTGAAGTCGAAGTACTCGAATACGTCCACGTCGGCGGAGAACCGGTCGATGTAGTCGGCCAGATTGTCTGCCAGACCGTCCGCGTCGGCCAGTAGGTTGGCGAACTCGTAGTTGGAGGTGTTGTAGAAGGTCCGCCCCGTGGCCTTCTTGACCTCGACCTTGAGTCGGTTCGGGTTCTCGAACTTCGCCGCCAGCTCTCGCACCGTCGCGCGATCGGGCTCGAGGATGCAGTCGAGCCGCCTCAGGATCGTGAACGGGAGGATCACTGTCCCGTACTGGTTGGGGCGGTAGGGGCCCCGAAGCTGGTCAGCGATTGACCAGATGAAGCTACCGAGCGTGCTCACAAGGTTCCTCACGAGAATGGTCTAGCAGTGACGATCACTTTGCCAGAGGCAGCAGCCGGCGTCCCATGGTTCAGCTATGGGACCCCTTCTAAGGGCCTGAAGCGCCGACCTGTACCACCGTCTCCCTCCGAATCTCTGCAGAGCTGCGGATCAGCAAGGTTCTGACATCCACGGCTGACATCAACGAGCCGAACGGGGACGTACACCAACGTCTCTGTCCGGAGTTCCAGCCAGCCGACGACCGCAGCCGGGGAGGGCTCGGATCGCTCATCTGATGAAGGCATCCCCCGAGTATGAAGCGCGGCACTGACACCCACGGCCACGCCCGGGAAGGAGGGCGTGCGACAACCCGGAAACCCGCCAGCCCCGAGCGCCCGGCCACAGGCCAGGGCACGGATGTCGCATTCGGTCACACGAGAACAGCAGCCACCCTCAGCCGTAGCGTGCGCGGGGCTGCCTTGGTCACGGCCAGCGGCATCGGCATCCAGCCAGCAGTGATTCAGGGGAGATCTCCGACTCAGCGCCGACAGGGTGTGCAGGACCGGGCGCGGCCTGCTGGCCGCCGGCGTGAGTAGTTCCTTTGGTTGGACCTCGGCGACGTCGTGTGTGACCAGCGTGCCCCTCGGATTCACTGAGCCGACGAGGTATCCCACGTGGATCAGCGGCTGGATGGCGCTGCGAAACGCGGGTGCGGCAAGGCCGAACTCTCGCGCGATCGTCGAGGTGCGGAGGAGGAATGTCCCGGGCTTGTAGACGCCGTCCGCGAGGCGCTGGCGCATCGCGCGTTCAACGAATTCGGGCGTCTGCTTGACGGCCGCCGATATGGGAACGTCGACGACACGTGCGCCCAGGTGGTGAAGATGGACCAGGCCTTCCCGGGCGAGACCGCGCAGGGCGGCGGCCACGACGTGGTGGTCCACCCTGTAGCCGCTCTCCAGGTCTCTGGAGGAGTCGAGGATTGTTCCGAGCGGGATGGTGCCACTGGTGATCGCTTCTCGCAGGCCCCGGTATACGCGGTTGGCTTGACCGGCTCGCTTCGGGCTGAGGAAGCGGGTCTCTTCGTCCAGGAGTTCAGCAGCGTCGTTCAAGGTCACAACTCCTCGGCGAGTAGGGCCGACAGCGAGAGCGGATCGGTCAGCAGATGTCCGGCCGGCTCTCGGGTGATCCACCGAAGGTGGAGGTCATTGCTGCGTGCGCTGCGAGGCGGCACCCACACGGCGGGACCGCTCAGGTAAGCGGCGTACGACGGCCAGTGGCGACGGCTGGAGTCTGGCGGAACGAAGAAGGTCCAGCAGTCGCCTTCGGCGGCCACAGCAGCGCGGCGGGCGCCGAGCTCGCGCAGCTGGTCCAAGGCCGCAGAGGCGTACAGCTGGGGTGCGCGTACAACGTCGAAGCCGTGCCCGGTGTCAACGAGCCGGGCTGAAGAGCTACGCCAGGCCGAGCCCAGCAGTGCGTACGCCTTTCGGCCCGGCTCTCCACCGGGCAGGGTGGGGATCTCCCGGGCCGGTTCCGGGCTGGCGGAGTCGGGTGGCCGTACGAGGGTGCGGAAGAGGGCAGTCACGAAAGTGCCGTTCAGTACAGGAGCCGGTCAAGCGGGCAGGCGTCGGATCCAGCTGAAGGGTTGGCGGAGTTCGTCGAGGGTCGGGAGTAAGCCGTCCACGGTCCACACATGGTTGAAGCGATCCGTACCGACGGCGGCGATGGCCTGGTCGACGAGAGCGGTGACGCGGGCCTCCTGTCCGGCCACTCCGAACTCGGGGAGGTTGAGCACCTTCTTGACGAAGTTCCGTTTCCTGGGACCTGAGTTCCGCAGAACTCTCGTCGCCTAGAGTCACAATATGGGGCCCGACCAGGGATGATGCGATAAGTCATGGGAAGAAGGCGTGTCACTAGGCGCTGACGTTCTTGCTGGTCAGCGCTGCGGCGACCGCCAAGTGGCCCCTTGGTGCTGGGGCGTTGCTGTCACGCTACTCGATCACGTAGCGCATTTCGCGCCCCGTCACCTTGCGCCGAGGGCGGCCAATAAAAGGGGCAAATGTGGGCGTAACGCCTCGGTCCTTGAGGCTTTCCCGGAGAGGGATGCCCATCCCGCCAGCTTCCTGACCAGTGGGAATGCCGACGCCTAGTGACACGGGCATTTTGGACAGGAGGCGGTGAAGTTGCAGGTCAGGGCCCACTTTGTGTCTCTAGTCGAGCCGACTTCTGTGGAACCCGGGTGGGACGGTCGTCGCGGACGACAGGGTGACCGAGTATGAGCGGGGTCGCCTGGTCGCTCGTCCACTGGGCGTGGCCGTGGCTGAAGAGCGTGTTGACATCCCGGGCGGCCCGGGTCTGCGGCCAGACCGGGCCCGGGACGAGGGTCCCGCCGCAGGCCGCGACCTGCGCCTGCTCGGCGAGCGCCCGGACCAGCAGTTCACACAGCCGGTCGGGGTCGGTCAGGCCCTGCTGCTCCAGGGCCTCGGGGATGAGGAGTGTCGACGGCCGCCCGACGCTGTTCGCGATGAGGGTGTGTTCCGTGCCCATCCCGACTTTGAGCGCCGTCCACCGCTCGGCCCTCGGCAGTGCGGTGACCCTCTTCCGCTGCCACTCGGTGAGGTCGAGTCCGGCGGTGTCGCGTTCGACCTGGCGGCGTATGAAGGCGCTCCACGCTGTGGCAAGGCCTTCGACGTCCACGAGTTCGACGGTGACGGTGTCCGGCGCGGGCAGGCCGGTGACCTTCTCCACCGCCGGTATCACCTGCGTGAGGAGGCCTTGGATTTGCTCGGCCAGTTCCTCGCTGCGGGCCGTTTCGTGCTGGACGTACACGTTGATCATGACGG
Organism: Streptomyces sp. NPDC051172; assembly: GCF_040682555.1. NCBI lineage: Bacteria > Bacillati > Actinomycetota > Actinomycetes > Kitasatosporales > Streptomycetaceae > Streptomyces > Streptomyces sp. NPDC051172. The sequence continues at coordinate 7,565 of NZ_JBFBBE010000160.1, read as the reverse complement.
GTCTTCCGGCTGAGGTGGGATGAGGGACGAGGGGTCAGGTGGTTTGAGGGCGGGCCGCGTGCTGTGCGGACCACTGCGAGCGGTGCGGTCCGAGGACGGATTCAGCGAGCCGCTTGAGCTGAAGGTCGTCGGGTCCGGCGGGGGCGTGGATGAGGTCGATGTCGCGGCGGAGCTGTTCGATGAGGCTGCCGGTGTGGGCGGCGTGTCCGCCGTGCAGCTGCTTGGCCTGCTCAGAGGAGGCCGCTCCTGCCCGGTGGGCGGTGAGCTTGGCGTAGTGCAGCCATGGGTCGCACGACGTGCCCTGGTCGAGGAGATAGGCAGAGAAGTAGGCGGCCAACTCGGCGCTCATCAGGCCGGCTTTCATCTCGGCGATGCGGTGGCCGACGGTGTCCAGGTCGGACAGATGGCCCTTGTAGCGCTTGCGGGTGGAGACCCGCCGGGCGGTCTCCTCCAGCATCCGCTGATGGACGCCGAGGGCGACCGCGGCCAGGTTGAGGCGTCCGTAGACGACGGATGCCTTCTGGGCGACGGCGAGTCCGTCACCGACCCTGCCGATGACGTGGGACTTGGGAACGCGGACCTTGACCAGCCGCAGCGTGTCGACGCTGAAGCCGTGCAGCCCGTTGACGGGGGCCGGGATGATGTCGAGTCCCGGAGTGTCCTTTTCGACGAGGAAGGCGGTCAGGCTGCGGCGCTTGCCGGGCCTGCCGGTGCGGGCGACGACGCAGTGGACGTCTGCGATGCCCGCGTTCCCAACGAGGACCTTCTCGCCGGTGAGGACGTAGTGCTTGCCGCGCCGGCGGGCTGCCGCCTTCATTCCGAGGACATGACTGCCTTGTTCGGGGTCGGTCACGGCGATCGTCGGCCAGCAGCGTCCTGCGGCGATCTCCGGCAGCCAGGTGCGCCGCATCTCCGCGCTGCCGTACTCGGCGATGGGGGCGGCGCCCAGGATGGACGCCTGCAGGATCGCTCCGGCAGCGGGGCTGACGCGGGATATTGCCTGCAGGATCAGCGTCTTGGCGACGTGGCCCAGGCCGAGGCCACCCCACTCGGTGCCGATCAGCACGCCGAGCCAACCCGTCTCGGTCAGGGCCCGGCGCATCTGGTCGTCAGTGTGCGGGCCGCGCGCCTTCATCTCTGCAGCGAGAGGAGCGATCCGGCTATCCGTGAACGTTGTGACCTGCTGCTGGAGACGGAGATGGTCCTCGGTCAGGAACGGGCTGGCGAGGAGGGCGGGCATGGTCGGATCCCCTCTTTCTGGGCAGGGGGGGCGGGGGTGCGTCCGCTCCGGTGCTGGGCTGAATCGGCGGGGCAGGGCGGTCCGGGATGTCGTCGATCCGGGAAGACAATCTGTCCTCCAGCGGCGTGCTTCTCGTGCCGCGCGATGTCGGTGAAATGCCCCCGAAGAGCGAGCGGTTAGGGGATCCGGGTACGTTCTTGGACGGCCTTCACGAGCAGGTCGCGGTGGTGCTCCATGAAGGCGCGCGAGGGCCGTCCCACGCTGCGAGGACGGGGATTGGGCCCAATGCCGCAGATAGTCCCCCACACCTGGTCGGTGCGCGGGTCAATGAGTGGTGAGCCCTGGTAGGTGCGGATGCCGAACTCGTCGATGACCGGGTTGGTCGCGAACTGCGCGTAGGCCAAGGTGTCGTTGAGGATCAGCGTCCTGCGGTTCTCGACAACGTCGGGGCACCAGCCGTGGGTGAGCTCCGGCATGGTGCGGTCCGCCTGCGGCAGGTCCGTTCCGACGGGGTTGTACAGGCCGACGAAAAGCTGCTGATCCGGCACGACGCCGAACCAGTTGACCATCGCGTAGGGCAGGCCCGACTCGACGGCGAGTAAGGCCGCGAAGGCGTCGAACGCTCCCACGGGCGGATTGGCGAGGTCGATGACGTCGGGCAGGAGGGATTCCCAGTCACCTGGCGTGGGCTGGACCAGTAGGGGTTCGTTGCCGGCGCTGTGAATCATGTCGAGGCTCCTTGGAGTGTCGAGCGGAGAGTGCGTGCGTGCTCGATGGCGAGGTCCATGGCCCGGACGAGGACAGCGGTCGCCGAACTGCCCGTACGGGCGTTGCAGATCATGACCGGCACGCGGTCGGAGAGGCCCAGGGCCGCGTGGACCTCGTCGGGGCTGTAGTCGTAGGCGTCGGGGAACTGGTTGACGGCGACCAGGAACGGTGTGCCGCGCCGCTCGAAGTAGTCGATGGCGGGGAAGCAGTCGTCCAGGCGGCGGGTGTCGGCGAGGACCACCGCGGCGATGGCTCCTTCGGCCAGCTCGTCCCACATGAACCAGAAGCGGTCCTGCCCGGGAGTCCCGAAGATCATCAGCACGGCTTGAGGGAAGGTCCGCCTGCCGAAGTCCATAGCAGCCGTGGTGTGCGACTTATCGGGCAGCAGGCTGAGGTCGTCGATGCCTTCGGACGCGGAGGTCATCAGGGCATCTGTGCGCAGGGGGGTGATCTCCGAGACGGAGCCGACGAAGGTGGTCTTGCCGACGCCGAAGCCTCCCGCTACGACGATCTTCATCGCGACGAGACCGGCGGCCGTATCAGAGGGACCGTTGAAGCCCGTCACGGACAGCCTCCAGGAGAGTGACGAAATCATCGGGGGTATGGGTGGCGGGTTTGTCGGCGACGGTCAGCGCGCCGGCATCCATGAGGCGGGACAGCAGAACCTTGGTGATCTGGACGGGAAGGTCCACCAGCGCGGCGATCTCGGCCACCGATGACGGCTGTCCCCGGCACAGGGCGATGGCCTGTTCCGCTTCGGGGATCTGTGATCCCGTCGGCGGCGCCGGGTCGCGAGCCGTCAGCAGGGTCTCGACCCGCAGGTCCCGGCTCGGCCGGGTCTGGCCGCCGGTCAGGATGAAGTGAGCCGGGCCCTCGGAGGCCTGCCGCGTCCATGACCGACCGGCGAAGGCTGCCATGTCACTGGCCGTCAGTGAGGCCGGGTTCGGGTCGGCGAGCTGGCGTCCGCAGGTGACGGTCCATGCTCTTGACCAGCTTCCGCATCTCGAACCCGATGGCTCCTTCGTCCGCTCCTGGGCTGGTCAGGACACCCAGGGTGCATTCGATGTCGGTTGGACGGCGGCCCGGGGCCAGCGGTGTTCCCTCGGGCACGCCCCTGCCAGCGCTCACTACGTACAGCGTCCAGTCCTTGTGCTTGAGGACGCCCAGCTGGAGATCCCGCGCCGTGCCTCCCCTCATATCGGCCATGCCGTTGGTCAGGGCGTACATGCCGCTGATCACCGACGCGACGCGGTCAGCGGTGTCCACGTCGAATCCCTGGTCCGCGTACTGGCTTTCCTGGCGGGTGTAGGCCAGCTTCAGACCGTCCTGGGCGGCGAGCAGTGCTCCGGTCACCCCTGGCACGCCGAGCAGGTCGCTCAGCAGCCATTCCAGGCTCTGGACCCCACCCTGCTGGGGTGTGGTCGCGTTCTGCGTCATCACAAGCTCCGTCTCTTCGTACGGGTCGTGCCACGGCGCGGGGGCCGGGCACCGGTGGGGGGTCAGTGGTCAGTGCCGGACGGCGGGGGTCCTGCAGGTGGTTGTGGGGCGGGGGCTTCCTCCCGCTCGAAACCGGCGGTGAAGTTCGCCATGAAATCGGCTGCGACCTCGGGGGCCGGCTCGGGTCCCGTGGGCGCTGCAGGCGCGGGCTGCGGCTGCTGGTCGACGGCTTGCAGTGGCCGCCGGGGCAGATCTGGCCTGGTCGCGCCACGCTGTGGTTGCCCGCCCTCGGCCGGTGGCCTGCGCTGCGGGCTGCGGCGAGGAAGGGACTCCGTGCCGGAGGCCGCCACCGGATTAGGGCGCGGGCCGCCGGACGGACGTGGTCCCGGCGAGCCCGGCCGGGAAGCCACAGGTCTGTTCGCTGCGCGGGACGGCTGCCGTGGGCCGGGCCTTTGCAGCAGGGCCTTGGGGATCACGACGTACGCGGTGGTGCCGTCGAACATGTTCCGCTTGAGCTCGACCTTCACCTTGTAGCGGGCGGCAAGCCGGGAGACCACCAGCAGGCCGGTCTGATGCTCGGCCAGCCGCTCCGCCAGATCGCCCTCTCGAGGCGAGGTCAGGAGCCGGTTGAAGTAGCGGAGTTGTGTGCTGTCCAGGCCCAGCCCGCGATCCTCGATTTCGACGAGCAGACCAGCCTGAACCTCACTGGCCGCGACGGTCACCTTGTTCTGGGGCGGCGAGTACTTCGTCGCGTTCTCGATCAGCTCGGCGAGCAGATGTATCAGGTCAGGCCCGACGCCTCCCGCCGCGATCTGCACATCGAACTTAGGTGTGGGGATCTTCGCCTGGTCGTACCGCTCGACCTCGGCGACCGCGCCGCGTACCAGGTCGAGCAGCCGGATCGGCTCATCAACCACACGGGCCAGCTGGCCGCCCAGCACAGCGAACCGGGCCGCATGCCGCCGGATGCGGCGCAGCAGGCTGTCGACGTCCAGCAGGTCGTACATGGTCTCGGGGTCCTCGACCGTGGCCTCGCGCTGCGTCACGATCCCCAACGCCCGTACGACCAGCCCGAAAAGGCCGCCTGCGAGGTTGAGGAAGATCTCCGACAGGTCGGAATTCGCCTGCCGACGGCCGACCACGGAGTGCCAGGCGATGGCGTAGGAGCGGCGCAGCGTGGCTTCCAGCTCCCGCCACGGATCGTGCTTGACCGCCTCGTCGTCCGACGGCACCGCGGGCATGACCGGGGTTTCCCCTCGGGCCAGCTGCTCAAGGGCAAGGCTGAGGTTCTTGCCGCTCTCCGCGGCCATCGCCGTGTAGTACGTGAGCCATTGCTGAGTCCGCTCCTCGACCTCGGCGCGCTGCTGCTCCAGGGTGTGCGCCGTCTGCGTTGCCCAGCGGTCCACGGAGGCAGCGACGGCCGCGCACGCCAGTACGGCGGCCGGCGTGGCCCACCAGCCGGGCATGACGCCAGTGGAGTAGGCCGCCGACGCCGCTACCGCGACGAGGGCCGTGGACGCCCCGGAGACCAAGGGCAGTAGCCGCAGTCGCGTCCTGAGGCCCGCCTGCGTGCACAGGGCCTCTGCACCCGGCGAACGGCGTCGTCTTCGGTTGCGGCGGTGGCCAGCCGGTGGCGAAGGCATGACAGGTAAAGACATCAAGAACCTCGGGGATCGGCGAGGAGGCGCGGGGGAAGGGGTCCTGCACGAGCGTGGAAGGGCCGCCGGGGCTCGATGATCCGCCACGGGGGAACGACGGACCTCAGCCCCGGCGACCCCGCTACAGGGGCGGCCGGACGGCGCGGACGCAGGGCGGTGGCGTCAACAGCCGGACCACGGTGATGTCTCCTCGTAGTTGAGTCGTTTCAGGTGATCCCTGCGGAAGTCCCCGAGTGGCAGGGGGAGTTGCCCGCAGGACGCCGCGCCCGTGATGGGTCACAGCTGTGCACCGCTGGGCTCGGCCGTGGCGCGCAGGGCCGTCGCCAGAGCTCCTAGCAGATCGCCGCCCGGGATCAGCGGCAGCGGGTCTTGAGTCTGCTCGTGCCACGGTGGGGTGTCCCATCGGGCACCGTTGGAGGGCGGCAGGGCGATCCACTGTTCAGGGCCGGACCGGACCTGAACGATCGACGGGCTTGTCCCCTCGGGTACTGCGTACCGGCCGGTGGCCGGCAAGACGAGCAGTACAACGTGGTCCTGACCTTGCAGGAGGCACGGCACTGTCGTGCGGCGGGCGATCCACATCACTACGGAGAGACCGGTCCACTTGGGCAGCACGAGGGCATCAAAGGGGACCGTGGGGGCGATCAGTGCGGCCCCCGGTGACGCATCCAGCTCGGCGGCCAGGCCGTCCGCAGGGCTGGGGGTCAGCGGTCCGGGCAGTGGGTGTGCTCCGGAACCGGGGCAGGTCTCGGGGTTGCCGCAGGTGCAGCCGCCCCTGGGCCTGTGCCTGTGCCCAGGGGCGATCGGCCACCCAAGGATGCCGGTGTACGCGGCACCGCAGGCGGCCGGGTTTCGTGTGTCGATGCGCTGCATGGCAGTCCCTCGCTGTGAAGAGTCGTCAGCGACGCACATCACAATGGGCCATGAAAGCGCCTGCGACCCCTCAAAATTTGAGGGGTCGTTTTTCAACTCCCTCCACAGAGCGGGAGTTTGGCGTTAGCGCACCAGTTCCATGCTGCGTACGAGGGAGGACAGGGCACCCTGCTGGGAGGGAACACCGACCTGGGCCAGGTCCGTGACCAGGGCGCGGGCCATCGGGTCGGAGTGCGTGTAATAGGGAGCCTGAGAAGCCGCCTGCTTCAGCGTCGTCACCGCGGACGGGAGCCGGTTCATGCGGCGCAGAGCTCGCGCCTTGTCGATCTGGTAATGAACCTGCCGTTCCTTGCTGGGGACTTCGTCCACGGACACGTCGGGCACCTTGGACAGGCCTGCGTCGGGTTCGTTGATCTCGACGCCGACTTCCGCGGCATGAACGGCGACGGTTCCCCTTCCGAAAACGGTGTGGGCGTCCAGGTCGTACCACTCCGGGCCGAGGCGGTCAGCGTCCTCGAGGGCCGCTTCGACACGGCTCCAGGCGTCCGCTCCCCTGGACCCGCGGGCATGGGCAATCGCGCAGCGCAGGTGGAGCGCGCCCCGAAGGGACAAGGCCTCGTTCGCCGGCCGGGGAGCCGTGGCGAGCGGTTCCAGGTCGCGTAGCGCCGCCTCAGCCACCGCGACGGTCTCCGGGAGGCTTGCCTGGTGCAGCAGAGCGCCGCAACGGTCCCAGGCGACCTCGGCCTTCACCATCGGGTCGTCGAGCTGAGTCGCGGCGTTGGCGGCGACCTCGGCGCTGAACCAGGCGAAGTCCGGGTACCCCAATTGGTTCAGCAGCATCCTGGATGTGCGGGCAGCGTCCACGAGAAGCCGCAGCGCCTGATCCCTGTCCTCGCCTTCGCTGACGAGCAGGGCGGTGTTCAGGTCCTCGACCATGCCGGGCAGCAGCATCGCGACCTTGGGCAGGTCCGCGGCCTGCCGCGCGGCGTTGGCCTTGCGGGACCTCGTCCGCAACTCCTCCAGAGAGACGGGAGTCCCCTGCGGGCTCAGCCCTGGGTGGCCGGAGAGGATGAGGCCGGACCGGCGCATGCCGGTGCGCAGGGCGTAGATGTAGGAGTGGGCCAGGTTCCCGCCACCGTTGTGCTGCAGCCGGTACGGCTGGCCGAGCAGCCAGACCACGTCGACATCGCAGTGGTCCGCGATAGCGGTGATAAGCGAGTACCGGTCGAGCGGGACTCGGCCGCTCTCGACGTTGCCCAGCCAGGATTCCGAGCGTCCGAGGAGTCCGGCCAGCTCCTCTTGAGTGAGGCCTTTCGCGTTGCGGGCGACCTTTACGCGAGCACCGATGTGCGTGTCCATTTGGTCGGGCATACTGAAGCTCCGTTTCTGCGTCGACAACAGAACGGTACCGGGGCGCCGCTCCGGTGAGTGTGCTCAGCGGCCCCCCTCTTCGACGGGGGCCGCTGAGCACAGGCGCAGACAACCGCCCACGGTCCAACGTCGCTTCCTTGATCGTTTCAGGATGACTGCGGTCGTGGTGTGAGTGGGTGGAGCTGGAGGGTGTAGGTGACGCGTTCGGTGGCGGGTTG
>NZ_JBFBBE010000159.1:11393-17233 GCF_040682555.1 Streptomyces sp. NPDC051172 | reverse complement strand
CTACCAGCGGTCCCGTTCGTCATTCACCGCAGGGCCAGCACGCCCACCCGCGCCTGGACAGCGCCCCAGCCAGCCTTAACTTCCCGGCCTTGGGTGTTGAGAGATCGCACTTCGGCCCGGACGGTGACGGGGCGACTCCGTTGCCACCGCCGGTGAAACAAACCCATCGCCTGCGTATCGCTGCTCCCGTATGGTGCCGGGGTTGTCGTGACGAAGGGGCGGTTCGGGGACGTGGAGCTCAGGGCAGCGACGCGGGAGCAGTTGGCGAGTGCGGCGCGGGACGCGCTCGGCGCCGGACGGCGGCTGGAGGCGGTTCAGCGGATCGCGGGCGGCAGCAAGAAGGGCGTGTACCGCGTGGTGATGGACGATGCGACGACCGCGATCGCCTACCTGTGGGACGACACCGAGAACTACTGGCGGGCGGCCGAGGGCGACGACGACCTCACCGACCCGTTCTCGCCCGGTCTCGGACTCGACCTGTTCGAGGCCGCACATACGCGACTGGAAGCGCTCGGCGTCCGCGTCCCGGCGATCCGACTGGTCGACCGGGACGGCTCCCACTGCCCGGCCGACCTGGCGATCGTCGAGGACCTCCCGGGCGAGAGCCTGGAGCAACTCCTCGCACGCGATCCCCGCGCGGCCGCCCCGGTCATGGCCCGGCTCAAGGAGTCGTTGGAGGCGATGCGGCGTCACCGGGCGCCCGGTTACGGCAAGGTGGCCGTGGTCGAAGCAGGCGGAACGTCACGCGGGACGTCGTGCGAGGACGTCGTACTGGAGCGGGCGCTGCGGGACCTCGCCGAGGCGGCGTCGCGTGACCCGCGGATCGCGGCGGCCCGCGAACGACTGGAGGAGCGGCTGCTGGACCTGGCGGCGGCGGTCCGGCCGCGCTCGCAGTACGCGGTCGTACACGGCGAACTCGGCCCCGATCATGTACTGGTGGGCCCGGACGGGAACCCGGTGGTGATCGACATCGAGGGCACGATGTACTTCGACGTCGAGTGGGAGCACGTCTTCCTGCAGATCCGCCTGCACGACACCTATGCGTGGTTGGCCGACGACGGACTGGACGAGCACCGGCTCGCGCTGTACCTGCTGGCCCAGCGGCTCTCGCTGACGGCGGGGCCGCTGCGGCTCCTCGACGGCGCCTTCCCCGACCGGTCGTCCATGGCGGGCATCGCCGAGCACAACCTGCAGCAGTCGCTGGAACTGGTCCGTGCCTGAACCGTCTTGGGCTTCCGCCCTGTTCTGCCCGGCGTCCCGTCGGACCACCGCTCAATGATCAGCGAGGAAATCCAGGATCGCCGCGGTGAGTTCCTGCGTACCGACCGCCGTACCGTGAACTCCGGGCACCACCGCGCTGGTGCCCTGCGGCAGCGCCGCAGCCAACTGGTCGGCTGTGGCGGCGCGTTCGTCATCGGCACCGATCACCACGAGCGTCGGCACCTGGATGCGGCCGAGCGGCTCCACCGGCGTGGGGACGACCGAATCCAGTACGTGCAGCAGGGCCACCGGATCCGCGCCACTGGACCGGAGCCACTGCCTGGCCTGCTTCTGCGGCGAGCCCGGCTCGAAAGAACCCGCCCCTGCGAAGACCCGCCGCAGAAATGATCCCGCCCCGCCGCCGAGACCGAGCACCTCACGCAGCCCCTGGCCGGCGACCACCGCGCGCCCCGGTGTTGCGCCGCGCACCAGCATCCTCACCACCACGCGCGCTCCGAGCGAGTATCCCCCGAGGTCGTAGTCGTCCAGCGCGAGGTGGTCGAGGAGCGCGAGGCCGTCCTCGGCCAGGACGTCGGGCGGATGGCAGGCAGCGTCATGAGGCTTGGCGCTCCGCCCGTGCCCACGGAGATCCGGCATGATCACGCGGCGTCCGCCTGCCGCAACGTCTCGGCATGGCCGTGGCGCAGCCACAGCGTCGAGTCCCCGGTGATGCCGTGCAGCAGCACCAGCGGTCTGCCGCGGCCCACTTCCCGGTAGGCCAGGCGCACACCGTCACGGCCCGAGAAGTACGACACATCAGGATCCGGCATGCATCGGAGTGTGTCCCGGGCGGGCTCACCGGCAGGCTGCGGTCAGCCCGGTTGCGGCGCGTGCAGGCCCCTCTTCCGCCGGCCGCGGGTACGTCCGCCGGGTCAGGAGGTGGTGGCAGGGGTGCGGAAGTAGTGGCCCTTGTCGAGGTCGTCGAGGAGGCCGGGGCCGGTGGGCTGCCAGTCCAGGAGTTCGCGGGTCAGGGTGCTGGACGCCGGGCTGTCGAGTGCCAGGAAATGACCCAGCCAGGCGAAGTGTTCCGCCGCGGCGTCGGGAGTCACGGAGACCACCGGCACATCGAGGTGACGGCCGATCACCTCGGCGATGTCGCGGATCGGGACGCCTTCCTCCGCCACACCGTGCAGCACCGTGCCCGCGGGGGCCTTCTCCACCGCCAGGCGGAACAGCCGTGCGGCATCGAGACGGTGGGCGGCCGGCCAACGGTTGGCGCCGTCGCCGATGTAGCCGGAGACACCCTTGTCCCGGGCGATGGCGACCAGGGTGGCCATGAACCCGTTGTCTCCTTCGCCGTGGCAGGTCGGAGACAGTCGCACCACGGACGAGCGCACCCCGCGCGAGGCAAGCGCGAGCATCGCCGTGGCGGTGGCCGACCGGATGGACACCGGCGAGCCGTCGACCGCGGGCATGTCCCGCTCGCTCGACAGCCGGCCCGGCTTGAGGCCGACCAGCCCGGAGGCGAGGACGAAGGGACGGCCGGTGCCGGCCAGTGCCTCGCCGAGGGTGTCGACGGCGCGTCGGTCGGCCTCGGCGGCGCCCTGGAAATCGCCGGTGAAGGCGAGGTCGTGCTTGAAGGCGAGATGGACCACCCCGTCCGAAGCGGCGGCGGCGCCGGCCAGGACGTCGAGGTCGTCGACGGTGCCGCGGACCACGTCCGCACCGGCGGTGGTGAGGGCGGCGGCAGAGGCGTCGGAGCGGGCGAGCCCGACGACCCTATGCCCGGCGTCCAGGAGTTCGGGAACGAGGGCGGAGCCGATCCAGCCGGACGCGCCGGTGACGAAGATGCGCATGGGAGAGCCCCAAACTGTCGATGTCAGTGACTGTCATCGACGCTAACACGTGATGTCAGGGACTGTCATCACGTAGGATCTGCTCATGGGTAGATGGGAGCCGAACGCGCGCGAACGCCTGGCGACAGCGGCGTTGGAGCTCTACGGCGAGCGCGGCTACGAACAGACCACGGTGGCGGAGATCGCCAAACGGGCCGGCCTCACCGAGCGCACCTTCTTCCGCCACTACGCCGACAAGCGCGAGGTGCTGTTCGACGGTTCCAGTGCGTTGCAGGAGCTGTTTGTGAACGCGGTCGCCGAGGCTCCGCGGTCCGCGGCCCCGATCGACGCGGTCGCTGCGGGCCTCGAGGCGGTCTCCGCCGTGTTCATCGGCCGTCACGGACACGCCCGGCGGCGACACGCCGTCATCGTGGCGAACGCGGTACTCCAGGAGCGCGAGCTGATCAAGCTCGCCTCGCTGTCGGCGGCGCTCGCCGACGCCCTGCGCCGACGCGGCGTTCCGGAGCCGGCCGCCAGTCTGACCGCCGAGGCGGGGGTCGCCGTCTTCAAGATCGGCTTCGAGCGCTGGGTCGAGGCGGCCGAGGAACGCACGATGGCGCAGTTGATGCGGGAGTCACTGGAGGAGCTCAAGGCCGTGACCGCGGGCGGCTGAAGCCTCGTGGTCCGGTCGGGTCAGGACAGGCTGTTGATCTTGCTCCGGACCTGGTTCACGATGGTGGCCGGGAGCGTCGCATAGCCCTCGAAGCTCAGGTCCTGCTGGCCCTGCACGCCGGCGATGTACGTCAGGAACGCCTTGGTTGTCGGCCACGTGGCCGGCTTGTTGCCCTTGTCGCAGACGATCTCGTACGTGACCATGGCGATCGGATACGCGCCCGGGGTCTTGGTCGCGTAGTCGAGCCTGAGCACGAGATCGTCACCGCCGTCGGCAATCTTGGCGGTGGAGATCGCCTTGGATGCCGTGAAGACACTGGCGTCGACGGGAGTGCCGGCGCCGGTGTCGATGGAGACCGTGGGGATGTCTCGGGCGATCGCGTACGACAGCTCGACGTAGCCGATCGAACCCACCGTTTTCTTCACCTGGTCGACGAGGCCCGAGGACTTCTTGGCCGAATCGCCGCCCTTGGCCTTCCAATCCTTGCTGTGCCCGTGCGGCCAGGCGCTCGGCGCCGCGGCGCTCAGATAGGAGGTGAAGTTGTCCGTCGTGCCGGAGGAATCGGAGCGGTGAGACGCCCGGATCGCCGTTGACGGCAGCTTGGCGCCGGGGTTGAGTTTCGCGATCGCCGGATCGTTCCACTTCGTGATCCGGGCATCGAAGACCTTGGCGAGTGTGGTGGCGTCCAGAACCAATTTCGTGACGCCCGGCAGGTTGTAGCCGATGGCGATCGGGCCGCCGACCGCCGGCAGGTGGACGGCCCGGCCGCCGTTGGAGCAGACGCTCTTCGACTGCGTGATCTGGGCGGCGCTCAGTGCGGAGTCGGAACCCGCGAAGGCGGTTTTGCCCTGCAGGAAATCGGTCTGGCCGGCACCGGAGCCGTTGCCCTCGTAGCCGAGCCGGGTGCCGGGGCAGGCCCGCATGTAGTTCTTGATCCAGAACTTCATCGCGAACTCCTGCGCGGTCGAGCCGGAAGCCGCCACCTGGGCCGCCTTGCCGCACTTGACGCCGCTGGCGGCCGCCGTGGTCGGCGCGGCAGCCGTGGACGATCCGTCGGGCGACCCGGAACTGTTGCTCGAGCCGCAGGCCGTCAGGAGCAAGGCGCCGGAGACAAACGCGGAGCCTGCGGCCAGGGCACGCGGCCTGCTCTTCCGCTGAGGCTTCACTCTTCGGTGCTCCTTGCTCATGGGCGGCCGGGGTGGGCGCAGCGGAGGGGTGATGACCGCGGGTCAGGTAGCGGTCAGGGCTTGCCGCCTTTGAGGAACTATACGCATCAAAGCGGACAAGTGCGGTAATTCTCTCCTCGGTCTGGAGCTGTTTGCGGGGCGATGTACGCCGCCCGGGGGTGCACCCGGTGGAGCGGCGGCCGTCGGTTTCTGAACCTGGCCGGCTCATGAACCCGTCTGGGGCCGGGCCCTCGCCGCCGGCCGGGCCAACTGGCCTCCCGGGCGCTACACCATCCGGTGGCTTATGGCCGCCAGAGCGTTATTCATGTCTCCGATTTTCTGATCATTCCACTATCCGGCTCTTGGTACTGACCGGCCGTCATGAAGCCCCGAACCGAGTCGAGGAGAGTGGAGAAGATGACGAAATCGCCGCGATGGCGATCCGTTCTGACGCCAGCTGTCATGGCTGCCGCCCTTGGCGCTGCCGCGCTGTCGAACGCAGGAACCGCCTACGCCCAGGACCTCACCACCCCGCACCCGCCGTCCCCGGCACCGCCGGCGCATCCGGGGAATCCTGAGTATCCGCAGCATCCGGTGAAGCCGGCGTATCCAGAGAAACCTGCATACCCGCAGCATCCGGTGAAGCCCGCGTTCCCGGACCACCCGGTGAAGCCTGCGTTTCCGGAGCATCCGGTGAAGCCTGCGTTTCCGGAGCATCCGGTGAAGCCCGCGTTTCCGGTTAAGCCTGCGTATCCGCAGCAGCCCGTCAAGCCTGCGTTCCCGGAGCATCCGGTGAAGCCTGCGTTTCCGGAGCATCCGGTGAAGCCTGCGTTCCCGGAGCATCCGGTGAAGCCCGCGTATCCGGAGCATCCGGTGAAGCCTGCGTTTCCGGAGCATCCGGTGAAGCCTGCGTTTCCGGAGCATCCGGTGAAGCCCGCGTTTCCGGTTAAGCCTGCGTATCCGCAG